>CAYVKQ010000154.1:0-7156 GCA_964451945.1 uncultured Lentisphaerales bacterium | reverse complement strand
TGGGCAATGTCCAGACGGCGCTGCGCGTGCTGGCGGGGGCGCCCGCGCGTCCGGCGGACCGCTGAGGCGCGATCCGGAGACGCCAACGCCGTGCTGCGGAACCATTCGCGGTGCATCCGCCATTCGCTCCCGGGGCCGGGGAGCCGGTAGGCCGAGAAGGATGT
Source organism: uncultured Lentisphaerales bacterium (assembly GCA_964451945.1). Lineage (GTDB taxonomy): Bacteria > Verrucomicrobiota > Kiritimatiellia > RFP12 > JAAYNR01 > JAAYNR01. The sequence continues at coordinate 6,992 of CAYVKQ010000154.1, read as the reverse complement.
CGAATGGGGAAAGTCGGGTTCAGGCAGTCCGAACGATGTCCGCCGTCCGCGGACGTCAGGGGAGGTCTTGCAGGAACAGCTCCTGTTTCGTCCGCCAGTAGGCGTTGTCGAGCGCGTCGGCGACCTTGGCCAGGTCGGCGCGGTAGCGGCGCAGATCCCCCATGTTCACCACCGTCTTAGCGTCCAGTTCGGTCTCGAGTTTCCCCAGCGTCTCTTCCTGCGCGGCCCAGAGGCTGCGCATGCGCGTCACGATCTTCTGCCGCGCCTCGTCGCCGGAAAGGGGTTCGAGCCTGGCGCGCGCGGCGCGGGCGCGGTCCAGTTCCTCGCGCAGTTTCTCCAGGTAGCTCTGTGTGGCGACCGCGCCGTTCTGGACGGTCGTGAAGCCGTCGGGCGTCTGGATCATGACCGTCCGCTTGTCCAGGTCGGGATAGGCCAGGCGCAGTCCCGACACGAGGTCCTTCGGCTTCTCCTCGACGAGCAGGAAGCGGCCGTAGAGCCGCGGATCGTGATGGCTGTCGCCGTGCGTCGACCAGGTGAGGAACTGCCACCAGTACTTGCCGGGGCTGTTTTCGCGGGTGTCGGCCCAGTTGAACCAGCAGGGGTTGATGCCGAACATGTACCCGGCCCGCGGCTGCACCTGGATGTCGCGCAGCGCGACGCGCACCTCGATGGTCCAGTGGTCGTCGCCGATGCCGCCGGCCGTCTCCCAGTCGGCGTCGAGACCGTAGTCGTAGTTCTCCAGGATGCCCCAGCCGAAGTCGTAGTACCAGATCATCATCCGCTCGTTTCCGGCGTTGACGATCGCCTGGAAGCGGGTGGCGTGGTCGAGATTGCCGTCGATGTGGATCTCCAGGCACTCCCGCGCGTGGATCGCGGCCGCCAGGTTGCCGAGGTTGCGCTTGAACTCGGCCATGTCCTTCGCCGGATCGCGGCGGTGGTACAGCCGCGCCCCGAGGTAGAGGTTCCGCTCGTCCCAGCAGGCGCGCAGATCGATCTCGCCGGGGGCGCCGTCCTGGCGGCCATAGTTGCACACGCCCCAGTCCTGGAGCGGCTCGAGGTTCTTCCAGGCGGCGTCGCCGAGGGCGCCGTCGATGACCGGCGGCGTCGCCGTCTTCACCAGCCAGTAGAGCTTGAAGTTGTCCGCCGCCTTCGCATCCGTGAACAGCGGGGTGGCCGCCTGCGCCAACCCAGCGCTGAGCCATGTCGCCAAAACCGCAATGACCGCACGTTGTTTCATGGGGACCTCCTACCGTACCGTGAATTTCTGTTCGCGCGAAAGGCCGGTGGTGACGTCGGTGACCGTCACCGTCCACGTTCCCTGCTCCTCGTTGAAGGCCACCGGCAGGGTCGCCGTCGCCCGTCCCTCCCGCAGCCGCGTCTTGATCATCGGCCAGAGCCGTTCGCCGGAGGGGCGGAACACGTCGAAGCGGATCACGTGCGGCCCGGGCGCGCCGTCCTTGACCGTCACCGTGGCGGCGATCTCGGCCTCGCCGCCCCGCGGCACCGCCTGCGGACCGGTCACGCGCAGGCCGGTGACCTCGTAGGGAAGCAGGCTGTAGACGGCGCAAGAGAGGCCGTTCAGCGACACCGGGATCGCCTCGGCGCGGCCGAGGCGCTTCCCCTTGCGCACGTCGTAGACCTCCACCGCCTTGTCGAGGCGGATCGCGCCGCCGACGGGGTAGGTTTCGCATTCGTAGGCGTGCTTCTCGACGGTCAGGTAGTCGATGGGTCCATCGCGGAAGACGGCCATCTCCACGCCGGGGATGGCCGTCCCGTCGGGGCGCACGGCCGCGAAGCGGGCGGCGATCCCGCAGGCCGCCAGCAGCTCCCGCCAGGCGGGGCGCAGGAGGGCGTCCTCGCCGCGGTTGCGGAGGTTGTCGTAGCCGGTGACCGCGTGGTTGAGGAAGAGCGTCCACCCCTTGCCGGAGGCGTGGACGATCAGGGCCGGCGCCTCGCCGACCGCGGCGCAGGCCTTGCCGCCGGCGAGCCGCACCGACCCGTCGCCCCGCATGCCCGCCGCCGTGACCGGCTGGCCGAGCTCCGCCCCCGCGAGGTCGCGCGTCCAGGTGAGCGTGCCGCGCACCGGCGCGGCCTCGGCGCCGGCGGTGCGGACGCCGAACAGGTCGTCGAGCGCGCCGTTGGCCAGCGGCCGCCCGTGGACGTCGTGCGTCCCCGGCCGCAGGTCGGCGATCAGCAGGCCGCCGGCCGCCACGAATGCGCGGATTTCCGCCACTTCCTTGTCGGTCAGGATTTGCGCGTACGGCAGGATCAGCGCCTTGAACTCGCCCTTCCGCAGCGCCCCCTCCTCGACTTCGGCGGTCCAGGTGTAGCGGTACTGCAGCCCGAGGTCCTCGATCAGGTTCTGGAAGCCCGACTGCGAGGAGAAGGTCGTCCCGAGGTCCTTGACCAGCATCGACAGGGTGCCGCTCCCGCGGGGGTGGAGGATGGCGATCCCGTCGTGCAGCCGCTCCGCCCCGATCAGCGCCCGGGCGATCCCCCCCTGCGCCTCGCGGATGTTCTCCAGCATCACGCCCGAGCGGCCGGGGTTGATGCCGAGGTCGCCCTCCAGGCCGCCGGTGCACATCGACCAGAACCAGATGAAGTTGCCGCCCGCAAACAGCGTCGACCAGACCTGGTGCTCGCGCGCCGCCGCCGCCACCTTCTTGCCGCCGTAGACGCCGATGGTGCGCCCGCAGTACCGGTGCGGCACGGAGCGGATCAGCTCGATGTCGCGGTATTCGAGGTAGGGCATCGAGGAGTCGAGCCCCCCCAGCACCTCGGGGATGATGTTGCCGTAGGAGGCCGCGCCCTGGCCGACGCCGGCGTCCGGCAGCACGCGCCGGATGCCGCGCGCGGCGGTGGCCATGTGCTCCACGAACAGGTCTTCGAGAAACGTCCGCTTGTCCAGGAACGCGCCGTATTTCCGTTCCGCCGAGAGCGCTTCGGGCGTCTCCCGCGCGATGGCCTCGAACGAGGCGAGGCCCGACCCCCAGGCCGCGTTCAGGGCTTCGACGGTTCCGTACTTCGCCTTCATCCGGTCGCGGAACGCCAGGATGCAGGGCGAGACCGGCTTGAAGGAGGCGATGTCCTCCGGCCGGATCGCGTCGAACCCCGCGAACGCCGTGCCGTGCGCCCGGTTGAAGGCGGCGATCGTCGGGTAGGTCTCCTTCCACGCCGCCTGGAACAGCTCGAAATCGCCCGGCTGCAGCTTCATCGCCGCCAGCTGCGCCAGCGTGACGTTCCAGCCCATGCGCCAGAATTCCCCGAAATTGGGGAGGCCGCGGCTCTGGCAGAAGGGACCGATCCCGTTGCCGTGGCGGCGGGCGAAGGCCTGGATCAGCGGCCGGACCCAGTCGGGTTTGCTGTCGCAGAAATCGTCGCCCACGCCGCTGTCGTCGCCGGTGTTGAAAAAGGTCAGCCCGTACGGCTTGTAGAGCTCGGCGACAGCGCGGAAATGCTCTTCCAGGTCGCGGTGGTAGCCGGGGCTGGCCAGGCAGCCGCCGTTCATCGGGTGGCAGTGGGTCAGCCAGATGCGGTAGGAGAGGTCGAACCCGCCGGCGATGGCGTCGAGGCTGCGGCCCGAGGTCTCCACCAGCGTCACGCCATACTCCCTGAAGATGTCGAACCGCCGCTTGCCGTTGAGGTTGCGGGCGTCGCCGTCGGTGAAGACGACGAGGTCCTTCTCCGGCTGGCGCGGAACGGTGAAGAAGGTGCGGCGGGTATCGAGCGCCAGGCCACCGGCGACCAGGTCGGTCTCGAGCGTGTGGTAGCTTTCGCGCGTCCGGTCGAGCGGCAGCTTCACGGCCGCCCGCCCGTCCGCGACCGCGATCCCTTCGGCCACGGCCAGGATGCGGCCGGCGGCGTCGCGGATCCGCGCCGTGACCGTCGCCCCGGCCGGCGCACCCTCGGTTTTGACCGTGGCGGAGAGGGCGCCATCGCGCGCGAAGGAGCGTCCGGGCAGGTCGAGGGCGGTGATCGCGGCGCCGGCGGCGCGGACCACGAACGCGGCCGATCCCCATTCGGCCACCTGTTTGCCCTGGAGCAGCCACACATCGGCATAGTAGCTCCCGGCCGGCAGCGCCGGCAGCGGCAGCGAAAGGCCGCCGGCGGCGGCGAGGTCGGCCGGCCCTTCCTTTGTGTACACCACTTCGTTCCGGCGGGTGCGGACGACGGTGCGGGCCGCCCCCTTGAAGGGGCCGTCCAGCGTCACGGCCATGGCCGCCGCCGCGCCGGGCGCGAAGGTCTTGCCCTCGGCGTCGAGGCCGAGGATGCGCACCTTGGGCCCCTTGCCGGCGGCGGCGAGGACCAGCTTGGCCGCCAGGCTGAAGAAATACTCGGCCTGCGTCAGCTCTTCGGGATCCTGGGCCGCCGAGGGATGCATCGCGGGGCCGCCGAAATAGCTCCCGCCGCCCGAGTCGAAGGCGTAGATTCTGCCTTTGCCCAGGGAGCGGACGGTCACCGGCTTCGCCTCCCAGGGGACGGGCGCAGTCTCGAGCGTGCCGGGGAGGAAGGCGCCGTTCTGCGCCACCCGCGGCGAGGCTGCCGCAGGGAGGGCTTTCGGCAGCGTCAGCGCGCTCAGGGGGATGGCGGCGAGGAAGGAGGCGTCGTTCGTCGGATGGGCCGAGGGGTAGTTGACGTTCATGTTCCAGCGGTCGGCGCTGAAGAGGACGACGCCGGTGCCGCCGGCCACCGCCTCCACCAGCTGATAGTGCAGGTCCGCCGGGAAGCGCGAGGGGCTGTAGGCGGCGAAGACGATGGCGTCCCATTTCTGCTTCAACAGTTCGCCCAGGTCGCGCTTCAGCTCGGGATACAGCTTGATTCCCTCGTGGAAATAGTCGGTGGCCGGCGCGAAACCGCCTTCGACCGTCCCCGAATGGAAGACGTCGAACTCGACGTCCATGCGCAGGGCCAGCTCGTAGATGTCCCAGGCGTCGCCGGGACGGGAGATGAACAGCACCCGCGGCTTGCCGCCCGCATAGTTCCTGGCCCACTCGATGACGGAGTAGCGCCGCGTCCGCGGATCGGGCAGGTTCTCCGGTTCCTCCCGGGCCGCCGGCGCATCCGGGGCGGCGGCGAGGACGGCGACAAGGATGAGAGACGCGCGGAGCGCGCGCCATGCGTGCGTGCGGATAGCCATTGCTTTCCTCCCTTGAACGACCTTCGCTTGCACGGGGAAAGCCCCCGCGTTCACCGGCGGCCGGCGGATGCGAAATACCTATCCGTCTGCTTCCGGTCATGCTGAAACGACCTGTCGTGCCGTCGCATGAGCTTGTAAACGTATACACCTTACCCGGCGGCGAGACAAGCGGAAAAGGATGCGGCGGGAAACGTGGTTGCCGCGCGAGGCCGGAAATTCTCATTGTGGGGGCATCGGGACCGCTATTGAACCCGACGAAAGTGCCCGATTCCCCCCCGATTGCCGCCATTCCGGCGCTTGTGCAAATGTGTCCCGCGTGCTACCTTCTGTGGAAGCGCGGCTTCTTCGGCTGGGAGTACAAGGGCAGGCACAAAGACCTTTCCGCCGCCTATGACCAGCTTCTGCGCTACCGTGACGCCTTGGAAAGCCCGCCCCTGCTCATTCTGTGCGACCTCGGCCGCATCGTCGTGCGCACCAACTTCACCGGCACCGTTTCCGCCGTCTACGACATTCCGCTTGAAGCCCTCTCCGAACCCCGCAACATCGAGATCGTGCGGGCGGTCTTCCACAACCCCGAGGCACTCCGCCCCGGCCGCACCAGCGCCGCCGTCACCCAGGAAGCCGCCGCCCGCATCGGCGAAATCGCCGCCTCCATGCGCGGGCGCGGCCTCGATCCCACCGCCGTCGCGCACTTCCTCGACCGCGTGGTCTTCTGTCTGTTCGCCGAGGACGCCCGCCTCCTGCCCGATATGGTCTTTTCGCGGATCGTGGAAAAGTCGGGCGGCGACCCGGCCCGCTTCGGCAAGACGCTCGGGGCGTTGTTCGACACGATGGCGACCGGGGGCGACTTCGGACTGGAGACCATCCGCCATTTCAACGGCAGCCTGTTCGACGACCGCGCCGTCCCCGACCTCGACGCCGACGACCTGAAGCGGATCACCGCCGCCGCCTCCCTCGACTGGAGCGCGGTCGATCCCTCGATCTTCGGCACCCTCTTCGAGCGCGGGCTTGACCCGGCGAAGCGTTCGCAACTCGGGGCGCACTTCACCGGGCGCGAGGACATCGAACGCGTGGTTGACGCCGTTGTCATGGCCCCGCTGCGGCGCGAGTGGGAAGAGGCCAAGGCAACCGTTGAAAGCCTGCTGGCGACCGGACGCAAGAGGCCGGGCGGCGCCAAGGCGCAGGGGAAGCCGTTGGGCGCCGCCGCCCTCAAGAAGGCGCGGGGCGAGGCCGACAGCATCCTGCACCAGTTTCTGACGCGGCTGCGCGAGGTGAAGGTTCTCGATCCCGCCTGCGGCTCCGGCAATTTCCTCTACGTCGCCCTGCTGCGGCTGAAAGACCTCGAACGCGAAGCCGCCGTCACCTTCCCCGACGAGCACGGGTTGAACTCCTACCTTCCCGGCGTCGGGCCGTGGCAGCTCTACGGCATCGAGATCAACCCCTACGCGCACGACCTCGCCCAGATGACCGTCTGGATCGGCTGGCTCCAGTGGATACGCGCCAACGGCTTCGGTTTCCCCGCCGACCCGATCCTCCGCCCCCTCTCCGGCAACATCCGCCTGATGGATTCGATTCTGGCCGAAGACGGCGAACCGGAATGGCCGACGGTCGATTTCATCATCGGCAACCCGCCGTTCTTGGGCGGCAACCGCATCCGGCAGGAACTTGGCGACGATTACGTTGAACGACTGTTCAGCCTTTATGACGGCCGCGTGCCCGCTTTCGCCGACCTTTGCTGCTATTGGTTCGAAAAGGCCCGTGCCCTCATCGAAGCCGGCAAGTGCAAGCGTGCCGGGCTGCTCGCCACCCAGGGAATACGTGGCGGCGCAAACCGGGAAGTGCTCAAGCGGATCAA
>CAYVKQ010000153.1:0-7170 GCA_964451945.1 uncultured Lentisphaerales bacterium | reverse complement strand
GACCGCAAGGAGGCCCTGCGCAAGCTGGAGCAGACCGACGCCAACCTGCTGCGCCTGACCGACGTCATCCGCGAGGTGAAACGGCAAATCGGCTCGCTGCAGCGCCAGGCCGGCAAGGCGCAGAAGTACAAGGAACTGCGCGACGAGCTCCGCGGCCTTGACATCTTCGTGACCCGCCGCCGCATGGCCGCGCTCGACCTGCGCATCCGCGAGCTGGACGCCCTCTCGGCCACCCTGGCGGCGCGCCTCTCCAGGGAGGAGTCCACCGTGGCCGCGGCCGAAACGGAGTCGGCCCGCATCCGCGGGGAGATGCTGCAGGCCGAGCAGCAGATCGGCGCGCTCACCGAGTCGGCCGTGCAGGCCGACAACCGCCTGCTGCGGGCGCAGGAGGTGATCCGCGTCAACGACCAGCGGATCGCGGAATACCGCGCCTGGGCCGAGCGGGACAACCGCGAGATCGGCCAGACCCGCCAGCAGATCGACCTGCTCGCGGCGCAGCGCGCCGAACTCGCCCTGCAGCGCGAGTCGCTGGACACCTCGCGCGGACAGACGCGCAAGGCGGTCGCCGGGGCGCAGCGGCTCCACGACGAGCAGAAGCGCGCGATCGACGCTTCGCGGACCGAGCTGCAGCAGATGCGCGAACAGTCGGTGGCGCGCGAACGGCGCATCGCGCAGATTCAGAGCCGCATCGCCGAGATGGAGGCCAGCCAGCGCGGACTGCTGCTGCAGCACGAGCGCCTCGCCGCCGAGCACGCCCAGCTCGGGCAGCAGGCCGCCGCGGCCGTCCAGACCCGCGACGCGCTCGCCGCGGAACGGGAGGCGCTCCAGGCCGATGCCGAGGCGCGCGCCGAGGCGCTGGAGACCCTGCAGGAAGCGGCCGCCGCGGCCGAGGCCGGGCAGAAACAGGCGTCCGAGACCCTGTCGCGCCTGCTGGCGCAGCTGGCGGGCAGACAGGCGCAGCTGGAGGTGCTCTCCGACCGCGGCGCCGCCGCGGACGAGCTGCCGCCGGGCACCCGCCTGCTGCTCGACCCGGAGAATCCGCTCGCCCTCGCGCCGGATGCCGTCGTCGGCCCGCTGGCGGAGCAGTTTTCCGCCCCGGCCGACCTGCGCCTCGCGCTGGAGGCGTCGCTCCGCGCCTGGCTCGATGCCGTCGTGGTCCGCCGGGCGGACGATGCCGCCGCCATCATGGCCGCCCTGTTCGCGCAGGGACGCCCCGCCGCGGCGCGGCTGATCATCGCCGAAGGCGGCGCGAAGGCCGCCCCGACGCCGGCGGCGCCGCCCGGGCTGACCCCGCTGCTCGGCCTGGTCACCCCCGCCGCCGGTTTCGCCGCCGCCGCGCGGCGCCTCCTGGGGCACGTCTTTCTGGCCGAGACGCTGGACGCCGTCTCCGTCCCCCTTCCCGCGGGCTGCACCGTCGTCACCCGCACCGGCGCCGTGTTTCACGCCGACGGCACCGCCGAAGCCTGGATGCCCGAGGGGCAGATCTCCAGTCCGCTCGCCCGCCAGATGCTCATCGGCGACGCGCGGGCGCAGGTCGACGCGCTGGAGGCCGAGGCCGGCGAGGCCCGCAAGCGCCAGTCGGGCGCCGCCGCCCGCTGCGCCGAACTGAAGGAGGCCGAAATCCAGACGCGCCGCCAGCGCGACGACGCCCGGCAGCGGGCGGCGCAGAAGGACGGCGAATACCAGAGCGTGGCGCGCGAGGCCGACCGGGTCCGCCAGCGCTTCGACAGCGTCGCCCGCGAACTGGGCGGGGTCCAGGCGAAGACGGCCGGCAGCGGCGAACAGCAGCGCGCGCTGGCCGGCGAGATGAAGACCCTCTCCGCCGAACGGGAGCAGGGAATCGAGCGCTCGGCGGCGATCGCCGCCGCCTTGCAGGATCTGGAAAGCCGGCAGGGCGAGATCAGCGACCGCCTCACCGACGCCCGCCTCAGGGACCAGTCGCTCGCGCAGCAGGCGGAGCACGCCGCGCAGCAGACCGCGGCGCTCGACGCGCGCGTCGAGGAGCTCGAGCGCCTGCTGCAGGGGCGCAGCCAAGGCGTACGCTCGTACGACGAGGGAATCGCGCGGCTAACCGCCGAGACCGGGGACCTCGCCGGGAAGCTGAGCGGCATGGCCGATGAATCCAAGCGGCTGCACGCCTGCGTGGAGGAGGGACGCGAGGTCCGTGCGCGGAAGGCGCGGGAACAGGCCAAGGCCGACGCCGCGCTGGCCGACCTGCGCCGCGCCCACGAGGCGGCCCGCGACGAGAAAGGGCGCGCCGACCTGGAACTCGCCGAATCGCGCATGCACCGGCAAAACCACCTCGACCGCATCTACAACGACTACGGACTCACGCCCGAGCAGCTCGTCGCCGCGGCCGATCCCGCCTGGCCCGGCGGCGCGGCGCCCGGCGTCGCCGAGATCGAACCCCGCGTCTCGGAGCTCCAGGCCGCCATCGCCGCCATGGGGCCGGTCAACCTGGTGGCGATCGAGGAATACAAGGAACTCGAGGAACGCTACACCTTCCTCCGCGCGCAGGAGGAGGACCTGGTCAAATCGAAGGAGCAGCTGCTGGGCCTGATCACCATGATCAACGCCAAGACCTCCGAGATGTTCAAGAGCACGTTCGATCAGGCCAACGCCAATTTCGAGGTCATGTTCACCAAGCTCTTCAACGGCGGCACGGCGAAGCTGATCCTGCTGGAGAACCCCGAGGACCCGCTCGAAAGCGGCGTCGACATCATCGCCCGCCCGCCCGGCAAGCGCCCGCAGTCGGTCACACTCCTCTCGGGCGGCGAGCGGACCATGACCGCCGTCAGCCTCCTTTTCGCCATCTACCTGATCAAGCCCTCGCCCTTCGCCATGCTGGACGAGCTGGACGCCGCCCTCGACGACTCGAACATCGGCCGCTTCGTCCAGGCGTTGAAGGATTTTCTGACACAGTCGCAGTTCCTGATCATCACCCACAACCAGCACACGATCGCGAGCGCCGACATCGTCTACGGCGTCACCCAGCAGGAAAAGGGGATCTCGAAGATCGTGTCGATGCGGCTGCGCGAGATCGGCACGCGCACACTGGATGTCGGCGCGCCGGAACCCGAACCGCCGCCCACCGTGCCAAGGCCGCCGCGGCACGCGCGCGCCAAGGCGACGGAGGCGACGGATCAAGACGAAACCGAGGCACCCGATGATTCCGAAGAATCCGAAGGCTGAAGATGTGCTGAAAGCCCTGGGCGCACCGGACACCTACGGCGGGAATCCGCCGTTCTGGGACGAGGCGATGGCGGCGCTGCCGGAGGGCGCGCCCGCCTTTCTCGCTCCGGAGACCCTGGCGGCGCGCCGCGAGCAGAACGGCCTGCCTGCCGCGCGCGACCCGTTGCTGCGCGGAATGGCCGCCACGGTCGCCGCCGACCCAGCGCTGCTGGCATTCGCCTGGTACCTCCACTGGCGCGTCTTCATCGTGCCCGAGCGCGGCGTGGTCTGGGGCGCACCTTCGCTGATCGGCCGCCTCGGTTCCCGGGCGGGGATGTTCTACGAACTGCTCGCCCTCGAATTCGCGCCCCAGCTCGCGGCGCGGCACCGGCAATTGGGGTACCCCGCCCCGGTGACTGCGCAGACCGTCAAGCAGGTCGCGGCGTACGAATCGAACCACCTCCGCGGCCGCGGCGAACCGGGAATCTACGAGAACCAGTATCCCTGGTTTTCCACCTACCTGGCGATGCCCCATGTGCGCCTGGGACGGCTCGAATTCCAGCTGAGTTCCTACGAGGGCGGCGTGAGTGTCTGGCGGCGCGCGGCGGACGGACAGGTGCTGGCCCTTGCCCAAGACGGCGCCCGCGTGCTGGATGACGGCCTGCTGGCGGCAGACACGGATACCGGCTTCTGGACAGCCACACGGCGCGAAAACGGGCAGGCGGTGGAGGGTTTCCCGATCGACCCGGCGGGGCGCATCCTGCGGCAGCGCGTCGTCCTGCGCCGTCCCGAGTGGACCCCCGTTTTCAGCAAGGGGGCGACCGTGCTCAACCTCCACATTCCGGCCGGCGGCGGGATGACGTGGGAGTCGGTCTGCGACAGTTTCCGCCAGGCGCAGCCGTTTTTCGCCCGGCATCATCCCGACCGTCCGTTCGCGGCGCTGGTCGTCGGCACCTGGTTCATGGACCCGCGCCTGGCCGACATTCTCCCCGCCTCGGCCAATCCGGTGCGGATGCAGCGGGCCTGCTACCTCTTCCCCATTCCGCCCGCGCCGGGCGGCCTCTGGTTCGTCTTTCTGCGCGACACCGTCGCCTGCGACTCCGCCACGCTGCCGCGCGACACCTCGCTTCGCCGGGCGCTGGCCGACTTCCTGGCCTCGGGAAAGCGGTGGCACGGCGGCGGCATGTTCGTGCTGCCGGAGGATCTGGCCAACCCGCGCGAAGGCTGCTACACCGAGCGGTTCGCGGCCCTCCGCGCCGCCGGGCTTCCCGGTCCTGCCGTTTGACAGGCGCGGCGGAACCTGCAAGAATGCCACCCGATCTTAGGAGAACACTCATGCGCACCAGCAAAGTACTCGCCCGCCTGCGGGCCGGCAAACCCGTCCTGATCACCAACATCAGCATGGGGGTCAACACGATGGCGGTCGAAATGGCCGGCCTGCTCGGGTACCACGGCATCTGGCTCGACATGGAGCACCGCTCCTTCACCTGGCGCGAGATGGAGATGCTGGTCATGGCCGCGCGGCTGGGCGGCGCGGACGCCCTGGTGCGCATCCGCAAGCAGGAGGGCTACGCCGCCTTCCTGCGGCCGCTGCAGGAGGGTGCGGGCGGCATGATGATCCCGCACGTGCGTTCGCCCGAAGAGGCCGCGCGCTGGGTCGAGTACGGCAAATACGGCCCGGTCGGGCGGCGCGGCTTCGAGAACGTGATGCGCGACGCCGACATGGGGTTGGTCGACAGTGCGCCCTACATCGAACACGCCAACCGCGAAACCTTCCTGGCGCTCCAGATCGAGGATATCGAGGCCGTCGAGGCGGTTGACGAAATCGCGGCCGTGCCCGGCTACGAGGTGCTCTTCGCGGGGCCCGGCGACCTGTCGAACGGGTATGGCGTGATCGGCCAGCCCCGGCACCCGAAGGTGATGCAGGCGATCGAGAAGGTCGCCGCAGCAGCCGCCCGGCACGGCAAATGGTGGGGGCTGCCCGTCACCGGCGTCGAGGAGGCAGCCGCTTTCGCGAAAATGGGCGGGCGGTTCTTCAATTTCGGCGGCGACTATGGCTGGATCCGCGCCGGCCTGACGCAGACGCGGGCGGCGTTCGCCGACCGCTTCGGCCTGGAAGACTGAACGGGCGGCCGCGTGTGCGGAAGCCGCGCCCGTGCAGCGCGCCTCACTTGTGACGTATTCCGTCGCGACGGCCGCCAGCCTATGGTCAAACAGCTCCAGCAGGCATTCTTCGCCACGTTCCGGCCCCGATCCGGCGCCGTGCCCTTCTTCACCAGCGTCGTCGTCTGGGGCATCGGCATCGGCTGTTTCGCCGCCTCGGTCAACAACTATCTGGTCGATGTCCACGACCTGAACCAGTTCCAGCGGGGCCTGCTCGAATTCTTCCGCGAGCTGCCGGGGCTGCTGCTGGTGTTCCTGCTGGCGCTGCTGCACCGGACCAGCGACTGGCAGATTCTCCGCATCGGCACCCTCACCTCGATGGTCGGCGTGATCGCCCTTTGCGTCCCGGCCAATCTGGTTGCGGCGACGCTGCTGATCATGGTGTGGAGCACCGGCGAACACCTGGCGATGCCGGTGCGCAGCGCCATCGCCATGCAGATCGCGCGCGAGAACCGGTCGGGCGCCTCGCTGGGATGTGTCACCGCCGCGATGCATGCCGGACTGGTGTTCGGCAACCTCCTGGTCGCCGCCATTTTCATGGTGGGTCTGCGCGTGTTCGGGCTGACCGACCGCGCCAGCCTCTACAACGTCGTCTGGGGGGTCATTTTCCTGCTGATGGCCGCCAGTCTGGCGTGCACCCTCTCGCGGCAGGCGCCGCGCATCCCGTCGCGGCGTCCCCGCCTGCTGCTGCGGCGCAAGTTCGGCCTCTTCTACGCGCTCGAGCTCTTCTACGGCGCGCGCAAGCAGATCTTTCTCACCTTCGGCCCCTTCGTGCTGATCACCCTCTACGGCGTGGATACCGGACAGATGGCGCTGCTCATGGGGATCAGCGCGATCATCAACATGGTGGCCGGGCCCTGGGTCGGCGTGCTGGCGGACCGGATCGGCTACCGCACGGTGATGGTCTACGACACGGTGATCCTGGTCTTCGTCTGCCTGCTCTACGGCTACGCCGGCGACTGGTTCCCGCGGCCGACCGCCTTCTGGGTCGTGCGGATCAACTTCCTGCTCGACGCACTGATCAGCACCACCTCCCTGGCGACGAGCCTCTACGTCCGCGAGGTGGCGACCGACCGCGACGAGATCACCTCGACCCTCTCGACCGGGATCTCCATCAACCATTTCATCTCGATCATGGCCGCGCCGCTGGGCGGTTGGATCTGGATGCGCTGGGGGGTGGGGACCCTGTTCAGCATGGCCGCGCTGATGGCGATCGCCAACTCCCTCTGCGCCATGCAGATTCCGCTGCGGCGCAAAACCGCCGCCCCGCGGCCGTAACCGCTTTTCATCCGCTCCCGTTGTGGTATCATACTGACACATTCTGAATCGATTGGCCGTGACGCTTGTTTGCACGGGGTGTGGCGCAGCCTGGTAGCGCGACAGCTTTGGGAGCTGTAAGTCGCGGGTTCAAATCCCGCCGCCCCGACCACTTTGTTACCGCTTTTTCACTTAAAAACCCAGTAAAAAAGGCATTTACTGGGTTTCATGTCGAAGTGCTGTCACGATGTGGTAACGCGTGGAATCGCATGGCGTGACCTTCCAACATACCTTCCAACCTGCGGCGCATCGTTTGGCATAACGAGACTCGATTTCCCGATACGGACGTCCAATACGGATGGGAGAGAATACGGGAAAGAATGTGGTGCCGGTGTTTTCAGAGAATGCGCTTGTTCACATCCCTTGGACGTGGCACTATTCTGAACAAATGAACGTTGCCATACTGCGTCGGACCGGCAGCGGCGGGCGGAGGCCGTTATGACCGTGGATTTCGTATTTGCGGCGCGGAGAACCCCATGAACAGCTTGGACGTTCGAACGAAACTTGTCGAAACCCTGT
>CAYVKQ010000152.1:0-7183 GCA_964451945.1 uncultured Lentisphaerales bacterium | reverse complement strand
TTCCCATGGACCCCCTCTACCAGGACTGCACCGTGCTGCACGTGGACGCCGACGGGTTCTTCGCGGCCGTCGAACAGGCGCTCAACCCGTCCCTGCGCGGCCGTCCCGTCGTGACCGGGGCCGAACGCGGCATCATCGCCGCCGCCAGCTACGAGGCCAAGGCGCTCGGGATCAAGCGGTGCATCCAGCTCAGCGAGGCCCGTCGCCTGTGCCCCGACTTGGCGATTTTGCCCTCGGACTACGAGACCTACGCCCTCTATTCACAAAAGATGTTCGCCATTCTGCGGCGCTTCACCCCGCAGGTGGAGGAGTACTCGATCGACGAGGCGTTTGCCGACCTCGACGGTTGCGGCGGCGTGCTGGGGTGCCCGCAGGAGGCTGTGGCCGAAAGGCTCCGCCGCGCCGTCGCCGCGGAGTTGGGGCTCACTGTCTCGGTGGGCGTCAGCCTGACCAAGACCCTGGCCAAGCTCTGCTCGAAGTTCCGCAAGCCGAACGGACAGACCGTCCTGCGGCGGGAGCACGTGCCGCTGATGCTCCAGCGGACTCCCATAGATGCCGTCTGGGGCATCGGCCCCGGCAGCGCCGCCAGGCTCCGGGCGCGGGCAATCGCCACGGCCGGTGATTTCACCCGCATGGAGGAGGCGGCGGTGCTGCGCCTGCTGCACAAGCCCGGCTGGGAAACCTGGCTTGAACTCCGGGGCCGGCGCGTGTTTCCGGTTGCACCCGGGGCCAAACAGCGCTACGAGAGCATGATGACGGGGCACACGTTTTCGCCGCCCAACAGCGACCCCGCCTTCGTCTATTCCGAGGCGCTGCGCAACATGGGGACGGTCTTCGCCAGGCTGCGCCGCCACGGCCACCTGGCGCGCGAGATCGGCCTCTACCTGCGGCACAAGGACTACGGCGGCAAAACCGCCGGGGCGCCGCTCCCTTTCCCCACCAGCCACGACTGCGAGGCGGTGCCCGCGCTGCGGGCGATCTTCGAGGCGATCTTCGAGCCGGACGCGGTCTACCGTTCCACCACGGTCTGGCTCGGCGGCCTGGAGCCGGAGCGCGGACGGCAGCTTGAGCTGTTCGAGGAGAGTCGGGAACGCCGCAGCTACGGGGAACTGGCCGCCGCCGTGGACCGGCTCAACCGGCGCTACGGTCGCCACACGGTCGCCCCGGCCGCGCTACTCGACGGCAGGCTCAAGCCGTGGCATCCGCGGGACGCCAAGCCGGAGCGCTACAGCGCGCGGATGGAAGGCGAGAGCGGCCGTCACCTCGCCATCCCCCGCATGACGCTGCCCAACCCGGTGTGAGGGGATCAGCCCAGAAGGTCGGAAAGCAGGTCGTCGACGGCCTTGGCTGCGGTGGTGGCCGGCACGGCGCCCGGGTCGGCGGCGGGCGCCTCCAGTTCCCTCGCGCCGGGGGCGGTGGTGCGGTCGCAGAGGGCGACGACATCGTCGGCGAGGAACCGGGAGCGCTGCGCGTAGGTGTGGGCGTCGCCCCGCCTGTGCTTGGTGTGGTAGTAGCGGAGCGGAAAATAGAGGTGCAGCCGCGACTTGGCGCGGGTCATGGCCACATAGAGCAGGCGGCGTTCCTCCTCGATCTGCTCGGCGTCGCCGGTGGCCATGTCGGAGGGGATCATGCCGTCGGCGGCGTGGAGGATGTGGACCGCGTCCCACTCGCAGCCCTTGGCGGAGTGGATCGTGGAGAGGATGAGGTAGTCGTCGTCGCGCAGCGGCGGACCGGCGAGGTCGGCGGTCGACGCCGGCGGGTCGAGGGTGAGGTCGGCGAGGAAGGCGCCGCGCGACGGGTAGTTCGATGCAATCTGGCCGAGGACTTCGAGGTCGCGCAGGCGGACCCGGGGGTTCTCGTAGACGCGCTGGAAGACCGGGTCGTAGAAAAGGCGGATCCGTTCGACGGCGGAGGCGGGGGGCAGCCCGACGCCCGGGCTGTCGCCGCGCAGGCAGTCGGCGAAGGCGGCGCGGAGCGCGTCGAACCCCGCCTGGACGGCGGGCGGGACGGCGACGGCACGGAGCGCTGCGGCGAGCGTCGTTGTCGTGAGCGCCCTCACCTCGAGCGCGTCCACGATGCGGCGGGCCGTGCCGGGCCCCACGCCGTCGAGGAGCTGAAGCACGCGGAACCAGGCGACCTCGTCGGCCGGGTTCTCCAGCAGGCGGAGCATGGCGACCATGTCCTTGACGTGCGCGGCCTCGACGAACTTGAGCCCGCCGTACTTGACGAAGGGGATGTTGCGGCGGGTCAGCTCGACTTCGAGGGCGTCGGAGTGGTGACCGGCGCGGAAAAGCACCGCCTGGCGCTTGAGGGCGACGCTCCGTTCGCGGGCTTCCAGGACGCGCCGGCAGACCTCGTCGCTCTGCTCCGATTCGTCGCGCACGGTGACGAGTTCGGGCCGGTCGCCGCCGCGTGTGTCGGTGAAGAGGTTCTTGGTGTAGCGGAAGGCGGCGTGGGCCATCAGCGCATTCGAGGCGTCGAGGATCGGCTGGGTGGAGCGGTAGTTTTGCTCGAGTTTGACGACCTCCGCCCCGCGTCCGTCTTCGCCGCGGAACTGCCGCGGGAAGTCCAGGATGTTCCGCACGCTGGCGGCGCGGAAGGAGTAGATCGACTGGGCGTCGTCGCCGACGACCATGATGTTCCGCCTGCGGGCGCGCATCGACTGGAGGATCTCGGCCTGCACGGCGTTGGTGTCCTGGTACTCGTCGACGAGGATGTGTTCGAAGCGGTCGGCGACGTCGCGCGCGCCGGGGGAGTCGGATGCGGCGAGGGCGCTCCAGAAGAGGAGCAGGTCGTCGTAGTCGAGGACGTTGCCGGCGCGCTTGCGCTCCGTGTAGGCCTGCACGATCTGCCGGATGCCCGCGGCGTCTTCGGCGCACCAGGGGTACTCCTTTTCGAGCACCTCGGCGAGTTTCATGCGGCTGTTGACCATCCGGGAGTAGATGGCGAGGAGGGTCTCCTTGCGCGGGAAGCGGCGCTTGGAGCGGGCGAAGCCGAGGTCGTTGCGGATGAGGGCGACCAGATCCTGGGCGTCGGAGGTGTCGAGGATGGTGAACCCGGGATCGAGGCCAACTGTGCGGCCGTGGGTGCGCAGCAGGCGGTTGCCAACGGCGTGGAAGGTGCCGCCCCAGACACGGGAGGCGGTGGCGGCGCCGTGCCGGGCGGGAAGCATCCTGCCGGCGCGGGAGAGCATCTCGGCCGCGGCGCGGCGGGTGAAGGTGAGCAGGAGGATGCGGTCGGCGGGGACGCCCCGGTCGATGAGGCAGGCGACGCGGGCGGCGAGCGTCTTGGTCTTGCCGGTGCCGGCGCCGGCGATGATCAACACCGGGCCGTCGCCCGCGGTGGCCGCGGCGCGCTGGGCGGGGTTGAGGTCGGCCAGGTAGCCGGGATTGTCTGGGGGAAGTGCACTCACGACGGGACCGGAACTGTTCCTTCGGCCGCAGTTTAGCAAAAAGACCGCCTTTGAGACAATCGGCCGGACTGTGGTATACTGCATCCGGGTTGTCCATGTTCCGCTTCTTGAAACAGATTTTCCGGCTGGTCCGGGTGCTTCTTGTGTGCGCCCTGTGCGGTTGCGCGGCGCTCCTGATTGTCTTGTCTGTGACAAGTATCCCGCTTCCCGCGTGGATGATCGAGGGCATCGCCACGCGCCTTTCCACGCCTTCGGCCATCGTCATGGTTCAGGACGCCTCGGTCGGTTTCCGGCATGGCCTGGCACTCGGCAACGCACAGATCCGGATGAATGTCGGCACCAACGACCTCTTCGTCAAGGCCGATGCGCTGCAACTGGACCTCGCCATCCGGCCGGGCAAATCCTGGGTGGAGTGGATCGACGGCATCCGACTTGTCCGGGCGGAAGGGAGCGTGCTGCCTCCTACCCTCCCTGCGGGCGAAGGCCTCGCCTTGGGCGGGGTGTTGCGTCACCTGCGCCTGGCGCGCGTGTTCGTGGCGTTGGACGAGCCGCGTTTTGCCGGGATCGCGCCGTCAAGCGTGACGTTTGATCTCTCCCTGCGCGACCAGGCGATAATTTTCGAGGACATCCGCGCCGAATGGCGCGCGGCCGCTCCCGAGGTGCTCACGGGCACCGTGCGGATCGACCCCGCGGCCCGTGAAATCGAGGTCCATGCGGCCGGAACCGTCGCACAGCGCCATATCCGGCCGGTCCTGGTGCTTGTCGATTCGCCGGTGGTCCTCCGCTACTGCGACAACATCACCACGCCCGAGGCGCCGCTCGCGGCCACCTGCGAGATTGCGCTGACGCCGCAGTTGCAAACCTTCCGCTTCGAGATCAAGGGACACGGGTTGTCGTGGCGAGGGATCCCCGTCGTGGAGACCGTCTGCGGCATCGAAGCCGTCAACCCGGTGGGGAAGGAGGCGTGGCGGGTGACGCTCGCGCCGCTGACCGCCGTCACCACCAACGGTTCGGCGAACGCCACGCTTCTCTATACCCAGACGGACGGCCGGCTGGCGGTGGATGCGCAAGCGGCCATGCCCGCGGCCGATCTGTTCAACATGATCGAAGTGCTCCACACGGGCCAGCTCGACCGTGTGCGCATCGAGGGCGTGCCGCGGTTGACGCTGAACGGAACGCTGGACGCCGATTCGAAACGAACCATTCCCTATGACCTCGTCGGCACCATACAGGCTCCGGGGGGCGATCTCTACGGTCTGCCATTGGCCGGGGCCGCGTGCGTCCTTACCGTTCGCGACCAGTGGAAGGTGGGCTTTGACGACATCCGCGCTCAGTTCAAGAACGGCGGCACGCTGGCCGGACGCTTTTCCCTGGATCTGACCCATGCGGCGCCGGGCACCCCCTTCGAGGCGGATCTCACCTTTGCCGACGCGACTTTGGCCGATCTCTTCAAACCGCTGAACCGCACCAACACATGGGAGGGTCTTGTGGCGGGTTCGCTGACACTCAGCGGCAATCTCACCTCGAACACGGTGGCGTCGCTCGACGGAAACGGGGCGCTCGCACTGACAGGTGGCGTCATCTCCCGCGTGCCGCTATTCGCCGGGTTCACCGACTACCTCGCCCGCAACATCCCGGGGGTTGAAACGCTGGTCAGCCAGTCCGACGCATCGTTGTCCTACCGCGTGAAAGACGGTGCCATCCATTCTGACGATTTCCTGGTGGAGGGGAGTTTCTTCAGCATCTCTGGCAAGGGGAACTATGCGATCATCCCCAACAGTCTCGATGCCACGGCCCGCGTCAATATCTTTCGCCGCGGCTCCCTTGCCGGCGTGGTCACGCGGATCATCTCGCTTCCGTTCGACCGGCTGTTGCTGG
This sequence comes from uncultured Lentisphaerales bacterium, assembly GCA_964451945.1. Lineage (GTDB taxonomy): Bacteria > Verrucomicrobiota > Kiritimatiellia > RFP12 > JAAYNR01 > JAAYNR01. The sequence goes on along the minus strand of CAYVKQ010000152.1, from coordinate 1,893 downwards.
GGTTCCGCATCACCGGTCCCGCCGAACGGCCGGTTTGGGATTACCGGGGCATCCTCCAGCGCATCGTCGACAGCGTGTCGGGCGGATCCGAGGACACGCCGCCCCCTCCGGCGGACGGAAGCCCATGAAATACTTGCTGCACACGTACGGGTGCCAGATGAATGTCCGCGATTCGGAGAGTGTCGCCGCCCTGCTCGATGCGGTCGGCCACGTCCGCGCCGCGAGCGAAGCCGAAGCCGACGTCGTCATCATCAACACCTGCAGCGTCCGCGGCAAGGCCGAGGACAAGGCGCTGGGGAAGGCGGGGCTGCTCTGCGCCGCCAAACGCGAACGCCCCCTGGTCGTCGGCATCATGGGGTGCATGGCGCAGCGTCTCGGCGAGACGCTGTTCGCCCGCGTTCCGGGACTCGACTTCATCGCGGGGGCACGCCGCCAGGGGAGTATCCCGCGCCTGCTGGCGCGGATCGCGGCCGGCGAGGCGCCGGTGGCCGAACTGGGGGAGGCGGACGCGGTTCACGACATTCCCCACGCCCATCTCGACGGCGGGCACGCCGCATTCGTCACGATCCTCCTGGGCTGCAACCGGCGCTGCGCCTACTGCATCGTTCCCGATGTCCGCGGTCCCGAGCACAGCCGCTCCGCCGGCGAGATCGTCGCCGAGGTGCGCGCGCTCGCCGCGCGCGGTGTGCGCGAGGTGACGCTGCTCGGGCAGTCGGTGATGAACTACGGCCGCGCCAACCGCGTCTGGCCCGGCGACGCCCCTCGATCCTCCTTCACCGAGCCGTTTCCCCGCCTGCTGGAGGCAGTGGCGGCCGTGGAGGGGATCCGGCGGGTCCGCTTCACCTCGGGCCACCCTTCGGGATGCACCGGCGAACTGGTGCGCGCCGTTCGCGAGATTCCGCAGATCTGCGCGCACCTGCATCTGCCGGTGCAATCGGGATCGGACCGCATCCTAGCGCTGATGCGCCGCGGCTACACGCGGGCGGACTATCTCGACGCCGTCGCGCGGCTGCGGGCCGCGCGGCCCGATTTCGCCGTGACCAGCGATGTGATCGTCGGTTTCCCGGGCGAGACCGAGGACGATTTCGAGGCGACGAGATCCCTGATGGAGGAGGCGGCGTTCGACAACGCCTTCATTTTCAAGTACTCGCCCCGGCCCGGCACGCCCGCGGCCGCGCTGGACGAGACAGTGGACGAAGCGGAGAAGATGCGCCGCAACCAAGTGCTGCTTGACGACCAGGACCGCCGCGGCCTGCGGCTGAACGAGGCGTGGGTGGGCCGGACGGTCGAGGTGCTCGCCGACGGCCCCAGCCTGCGCAACGCGGCGCGATGGTCGGGCCGCACGCCGCAGAACAAGATCGTCGTCTTCGACAATCCCGGCGCGTTCGCCAAGGGCGACGTCTTTCCCGTCGCCATCACACGCGCCGGCCCGCAGACCCTGTACGGCGAAGCTTGTCGGTAAGAACTTCGCGCTTGCCCACGCGGGGGCGGTCTGCTATCGTACGCCCCGCTTTCTCTGCTGGAGCAGGCCGATGGCGAATGTAGCTCAGTTGGTAGAGCGCCAGATTGTGGATCTGGTGGTCGCGGGTTCGAGCCCCGTCATTCGCCCCATTATGCCGAGTTCCGGCAGCCCCAATCACTTCTCCAGCCGCGTGTAGAGCGGCAGCATCGCCGCCAGCAGCAACCGCCGCAGCGGACCGTAGTGCTTCCGGTAGAAAAGGCGCAGGCTCGTCCGGTAGGCGCGCGCCGCGCAGGGGTTCTGCCGCAGGCCGGCGCCGCCGAAATGGACGATCCGCGCCGCGGGAACCCGGTCGATCGTCCAACCGCGGCGGCGCGCGCGCAGGCACCAGTCGGTATCCTCGAAATACATGTAGAACGCCTCGTCGAGCAGGC
>CAYVKQ010000151.1:0-7255 GCA_964451945.1 uncultured Lentisphaerales bacterium | reverse complement strand
GCCGCGGGGCTTGCGGCCGCGGCGGCAGGCGGCGCGGCGGGGGAGTCATGCGGCAGCAGCGTCGTCGCGAAAGTCATCGCCAAACCATCCGCCTTGGCCGTGAATTCCAGTTCCTTGAGATGGGGCAGGGTGATCAGGAGCAGGCCGTTGACCAGGCGGGGAATGGAATCCGGACCGGCCGTGTCTTGTTGCCGCGCCCGGAATGCATCGAGCACACCGGCCAGCGCCGCGGCTTCGAAGGCACCGCTGAAAACGCCTTCCTCGCCAGGGGGCGCCGACAGGACGGGGCGTTCCCTCGCGAGCCATTCGACCACATCGGCCGAGGTCGACAGGATCGCCTGGTCTCTTTCGAGACTGACCGTCACGCTCTCGTGCGGCCAGGGCGGAACGGCGTCCGGACGACTGAATGTCACTCCCCACGGGTGTTGCTCGAACGAGGCGTAGACCTGTTGCAGGGCATTGAACAGACGAGCTCCGTTGTCGGTCAGCCGCACGATCGACACGCGCCGCGGCATGCCCGTGACGGCAGCCGCCGCCGGGGCCTGCGGCAGCGGGTGAAAAAAATGGAGAGCCAGCGGCACGTTGAGGTCGACGCCGTCCAGCCCGGGGGTGCACAGCACCTCGGCCGCGATCGGCCGGATGTCCTGCAAGGTGTAGCCCAGCGAGGCCTGACTGCAGAACGCCGCGAGTGCAAAGGAAAGATGGGTGAAATTGCGCGCCTCCAGCCGGCCGACAGGGGTGAAAAGAATCTCCGGTTTCGCCTGGCGGGTGGCGGCGGAAAGCAGGGGGGGAAGCGCCAGCAGCACGGCGCAGACCGAGGCGCGGCACACGGTTCGCGCCCGGCACTCGGACACGTTCCGCGGCCACATGGCCGTTTCACCGCGAAGAACAAGAAGAACGCGAGGAAATAGGGAACATCTGGCCATTCCTTCGCGGTCTTCGTGCACTTCGTGGCGGGGAAGCGCGGTTGCAGACCAGGTCCGTCGTATGGAAGAGACAATCACGGCGTTTTCCGGGGTTTCTGGGGTGGTGGAAACAGGCCGATGATCGTTTCAACCACCTGCAGCAGCGGCGGGTCGGCGGTGACGCGCGAGAAAACCTTGTCGTCGATGCGGCCGTGCATCTGCACCACCGTGGTCGTCCCTGGCGGCATCTGTTCGGATTTTCTGAGTGCGCCGCGGTTCACCAGCAACTGGTGGATTTGCTGCACATCCTTGCGGGAGAGGTTGATCTCGTCACGCTCGAAGTCATCCCAGTTCGCGCTCTCGACGTCGACGGCGAAGGCGTCCAGCAGACGGCTGCTGGTGCCGCGGCACAGCACGATGTTGCCGCTGCCGAGGATCGAGAGGCGGACCGCCGTCGCCGTGTTGGTTGTGGTGTAGTAGATCTCGGTCCAGTTGAGCGACGAGTCCGATACGGCAAACGGCTTGTCGCTTTCGGGCCACATGACGCAGCCGGCCAGGCAAAGGGCGGCTGTCAGCGTGGCTGCAGAACGGAAAGGATGGATCATGGCACACTCCCTGGGTTAGCCGCCCGCGAGGGGCTCGATCATGAAGGTGAAGAGGTAGAGGCCAGGTTGCACCTGGAATTCGGGGTGGATATTCTGGCTCCATCCCGTGTCGCCGCCGAGACCGCTTTGCGCGGCATCGAGGTGCAGATGGACTTCGGGGCGCTGCGGCAGTTCGTCGATGTACTTCGCGTCGGCGAGGTCGCGCCAGCCGTGGTGGAGCGCCGAAAACTGAAAGAGCGGCTGCACGGCGCGGAAGCGCAGCCCCATGCCGTCGGCGCGCGTGAGTGCAAGCCAGCGGACATCCTGGCGCGCGCCGCTCTCCGAGGGATAGACATACGGGACCGCCAGGTCGGCGACCGGCGCGGCGTAGCGCCCGGCCATGGCGGCGTGCTTGCGGTCGCGGTAGTTCTCGAACGGCCCGCGTCCGAACCACGCCGCGTTGACCAACGCCGCGTCGAACATCCCCTCCAGGCCGATGCGCGGCAGAAACGGCAGCGACTCGGCGAGGTTGAACGCGGCCGCGACAAAAAATGCGCCATCCTCGAAGGCGTAGCGGATGCGCGTGCGGGCCACCGGTTTGCCGTTGACCGAGCAGGTGGTGTCGCTGACGATGCGAAGGCCGTGGTCGCCCAGCGCGCTAACCGCGACCGCGTCGACCGTGCGCGCGAGGGCGTCCAGCCCGGCGGCGCGCCAGCGGCTGGCGTAGGTGGCGGCGCCGCCCTGCGCCTCGTCGATGTCGGTGGGGGCGCGGAAGAAACACTCTTGAAAACCGCGGACGACCATTTCGCGTCCGGCGACCCGCAGCGAGGCGAGCGTGGCCGTCGCCGGGTCGAAAACTCCGCCGAAAGCGTCGTCTCCCAGCACGACCGGTTGCTTCGGCCGCGTGGCGTTGCGAACGGGCGGGGGGAGTGCCGGCACGCCCACCGGCAGCCGGAACTGCTCCCAGGCGACGCAGTGGCCCGCCGCCGCCCACGGCGTGCCGCGGACGAGCACGCAGCGCAAGACGAGGGCATACTCGGCGCCGGGGCGGATCGTGTCGAGGGTGAACGGCACCGTCAGGACGGGTGCATGCCGCTCGACGGCAAAACCGCCCAGCACCGCCGCGACCAGCCTGCTTGCACGGGTCAGGCCGTTGCACGGGGCGATCGCCGGCAGGCGCAGCCGTCCCGCCTGCACCGGCTCGCCGTCGGCGTGCACCTCCCACAGCAGGTCGAGGTGGTCGAGCGTCGATTCGAGAAAGAGGTTGTGGATGCGGAAGCGCCCGGCGCGCGTCTCGTCGGACGAGATCTCCTCGATGCGCACCGGCGCCTGGCACTTCCACATCTCGTAGGCGGCCGGTTTGAGCGAGAGGTCGGCGAAGACGATGCCGTTCAGGCACATGCGGGCGACATGGGGGCCCTCGCCCTCGCTTTCGCCATAGCGGTGGACCGTGCGGCCGTCGGACAGGGTGTGTTCCAGCGGTTTGTCGGCCCAGTCCCACATGAAGCCTCCCTGAAAGCGGGGAAGGCTGTAGACCAGATCCCAGTATTTGAAGAAATTGCCGTTGCTGTTGCCTTTGCCGTAGGCGTATTCGCACATCACCAGCGGCCGCTTCTCGACGGGGTCGGCGAGGGTGTCGCGCACCCAGCCGAGGTCGGGATACATGGGGGCGAGGATATCGGAGACTTCCGGTCCCGGCTGGCCGCTCTCGTACTGCACGGGGCGCGTGCCGTCGAAGGCGCGGATCCAGGCGGCCATGGCGGCGTGGTTGGCACCGCACGACGACTCGTTGCCCAGCGACCAGGAGAGCACGCACGGACGGTTGCGGTCGCGCAGCACCATGCGCGCGGCGCGCTGGAGATAGGCGTTCGCCCATTCCGGCGAGCGCGAGAGGACGCCCCACAGCTGGTGCGTCTCGAGGTTGGCCTCGTCGGTGACGTAGAGTCCGAGCTCGTCGCAGAGGTCGTACCAGCGGGTGTCGTGCGGATAGTGCGAAGTGCGGACCGCGTTGATGTTGAGACGCTTCATCGCGATCAGCTCGCGCCGCATCCACTCTTCGGAGAGTACGCGGCCGGTCCGGCGGTTGTGCTCGTGCTGGTCGACACCGCGGATCACGAGGCGGCGGCCGTTGAGCAGCAGCAGGCCGTCGCGGATTTCGACTTGGCGGAAACCGACCCGCGCGCTTTCGGCGTCGACCGCGGCGCCCGTCCGGTCGCGCAGGGTGAGGACGGCCGTGTAGAGGACAGGGGTCTCGGCGTTCCAGTGGCGGGGGGCCGCGACCGGCGCCGTGAACATCGCGCAGAAGTTGTCGGGCTTGTCGCTGGCATAGGCTTTCGTTACGCCGTTGACGCCGTCGCGCAGCGGGGCGTCGAAGACCGGCCGGCCGCCGTCGTCGAAGAGATCCAGCGAGACGGTCCAGCCGTCCTCCGCCGCGCAGCGCGAACAGAACGCCGTGACCTCCAGGATGGCGTCGCGGTACTGGCGGTCGGTGAAGCGGGTGCGGATGGTGAAATCACGCAGGTGGACGCGCGGCTTGGCGAAGAGGGTGACGTCGCGCTGAATGCCCGACATCTGCCAGTAGTCCTGGTCCTCCAGATAGGTGGCGGCGGCGATCCGCAGCACTTTGACGGCGAGGCGGTTCGTCCCCGGCCGCAGATAGGGGGTGATGTTGAATTCGGCGGGGAGACGGCTGTCGGTGCTGAAGCCCGCCTCGCAGCCGTTGATCCAGAGGAAAAAGACCGAATCGACCGAGTCGAAATTCAGGAAAATGTCGCGTCCCTCCCATCCGGGCGGAATCTCGAACTCGGTGACGTAGCACCCGGTCGGGTTCGCCTCCGGGGTGAGCGGCGGGTCGCAGGGAAAGGGGTAGATGACGTTGGTGTAGATCGGCCGGTCGAACCCGTGGAGCTGCCAGTTCGAGGGGACGGGAAGGTCGGTCCAGGTGTCGACGGCGAACCCGGGCTGGTAAAAGGCGGGTGCGGCGGCGGGGGAGTCGAACAGCCGGAATTTCCATGGTCCGTTCAGCAGCCGGACGTAGCGCGAGGCGCGCCGGTCACACGTGCGCGCCTGCTCGGGAGACTCGTACGCGCCCCACGGCACGTGCGTCGTTTCGCGGTTGCGTTCGATGAAGGCGGGGGACTGCCACTCGGGATTGGAGTTCGACATGTGCCTCTGTCCATGCGGGTGCAAACGATACAACCTGCCCCGGTTAAGCCGGCCAGGCTGAAACGTGATCGATTTTGGTACAGCCCGCCGGCGCGGTCAAGGCGAAAGAGGGCGCATGGCAGTTCTGATGATGGAATCGTTCATTCGTAATCATACGCCCGCGCCCATTCAGCCACCAAGTTTTGAGTTTGAAGTACCGGGCCTGTTTGATATCGTTTGGGCTTTCCTTTCAACCACACAGGAGAATCAGTATGGCACGCATCGCGTTTATCGGAGCCGGCAGTCTCGGTTTCACCCGCGGTTTGGTTCGCGACATCCTCACGTTCCCCGCCCTGCGCGGGTCGACGCTCGTGCTCATGGACGTCGACCGGGAACGGCTCGAATTCGCCCGCCAGGCGTGCGAGATGATCGTGGCGAAGGGGAACTATCCCGCCAAGGTGGTCGCCACGATGAGCCGCCGCGAGGCGTTGAAGGGCGCCGATGCCGTCCTCTGCACCATTCTCAACGGCGGCGTCGACGTGTGGCAGCACGACATTCTGATTCCCAAGAAATACGGCATCGACACCAACGTCGGCGACACCCGCAGCGTGAGCGGCGTCTTCCGCGCGCTGCGCACGATCCCGGTCATGGTGAGCATCGTCAAGGACATGGAGGAGTGTTGCCCGGATGCGATCCTGCTGAACTACACGAACCCGATGGCGATGCTCTGCCGCGCCATGCAGCGCGAGTCGTTCATCAAGACGAGCGGACTCTGCCACAGCGTGCAGGGGACGGCGCACATGCTGGCGAACTGGATCGGCGCCGACATGAAGGACGTCACCTACACCTGCGCGGGGATCAATCACCAGGCCTTCTACCTCAAGTACGAGGTGAACGGCAGGGACGCCTACCCCCGCATCCGCAAGGCGGTCTCCAGCAGCAGGAAGATCTACAACGCCGAACCGGTGCGCAACGAGATGTTCCTCGCCCTCGATTACTATGTGACCGAATCGAGCGGGCACAACTCCGAGTACAGCTGGTGGTTCCGCAAACGCCCCGACCTGATCGAAAAGTACTGCACCCACGGCACGAACTGGAATCCCGGCCACTACGCCTATATCCTCGACGAATACAAGAAACGGGGCAGAAGCTGGAAGAAGGGAATCCGCGACTGGCTCAAGCAGGGGGCGCCGATTCCGCTGGAGCGGGGCGGTGAATACGCCTCTTCGATCATCAACGCCTGGATCAGCGGCGAGCTGTACACCTTCAGCGGCAACGTGGCGAACACCGGCCTGATTCCAAACCTGCCCGAGAAGTGTTGCGTCGAGGTGCCGGTGCTGGTCGACCGGCGCGGCTTCAACCCGATCCACGTGGGGCCGCTGCCGCCGCAGCTCGCGGCGCTCAACAACGTCAGCGTGGCCGTCGAGGAGATGGCGGTGGAGGCCGCCCTTACCGGCGATCCGCGACTGGTCTACCAGGCGGTCTGCTACGATCCGCTCTCGGCCGCCGTCCTTTCGCTCGCCGAGATCCGGAAGATGGTGCAGGAGATGCTGCTCAAGAACAAGCCCTACCTGCCGCGGTTCAAGAAACTCGGAATCTGACGCACCCGGCGCCGGCGGCGGTCACCTCAGCAGCAGCGTCGTGCCGCGCAGAGTGCGGTAGCTCAGGTAGAAAAGTTTTTCGTCGGTCTCCTGAAAAACACCGATGGGCGACTGCCGGGGGGGCATGGCGATGTCCCAGGCGAAGGCTCCGGGCGTGCCCGCAAGGGTGTTGTAGCCGATAAGGTTGAACTTTTCGGGAGCCGTCGAGGCGATGCGCGGCAGGGCCTCGATGTAAAGCGTCCCTTCGGGCGGCAGCGTGAGCTTGTTGCTGACCACCAGCAGCGGCTCGTTCGGTCCGCCCGCCCCTTTGGCGGGCCCCGGAACGATGGCCGGAATCCCGAACGCGAGGGTGGCGCCGTTGGTGAGCACGAGGTTCTGTGCCACCGCCTGCTCGCTCCCGGCGAAACGGAGCGTCGCCCCGGGTTCGATCGTCAGTGTCCGCCCCGCCGCGAAGGGGTGGCCGTTCAGATCGACCGTGCCGGCACGGAGAGTCGCATCCTGTGAGGTGGTGCGGTTCCACAGCATCGGGGTTTCCAGACGGACGACGCCGCCGCTCTTCTCGACGAGGACGGCGCCGGCCACGTTGGTCCCCTGGTTGTTGTAGAGTTGCTCGCCCCCGCCCGCGAAGATGAGAGGAGCGCTGCCGCCGCTGGCCCGCTCGCCGATCTCCAGATCACCCAGCAGACGGACGACCCCCTTCGTGCCCGCGTTCAGCAGTCCGCGCGTCTGGACCAGCGCACGCGCCACGGTGACTGTCGTGCCGGCGGCGATGCTCAGGTTGTTTCCCCCCATTCCGGATGCAATCGGCGTGTTGATGGCGACGCGGTGCAGCTCCGCGTCCGTAAAGGCGAGAATCGGCGACCAGCCGGTAAAAGACACCGTCGACTCCACCGCATCGAGGGTGGTCCCCGGTTTCTGGACGAATTGCGAACCGTAACTGTTGAAAACGAGATTACTCGCCGGTAGTGTGAAATGACCACTTGCGAGGATCAGGTGCCCGCCTGCCAGGCCGCCCCCGGGC
>CAYVKQ010000150.1:0-7338 GCA_964451945.1 uncultured Lentisphaerales bacterium | reverse complement strand
CGCGCGTGCGGAAAAGCTCGGCATGAGCCAGGAGGAGTTGAAGAGCCGGTTTACGGCGATCGGGCTGCCCGCCGCCGTCCTGGAGAATCTCAGCGCCGGCGCTTTTGGCGGAAGGGGCGGAGGAGGCACCGGACCGCACCCGCACGGAGACGGCGGTGCGGCCGGAACCGGGCGGGCAGAGCCGCCCGCTGAACAAGCGCCCTTGCCCGGAAGCCCTTTGACGGAGCTGCTCAAGCAACTGCAGAACACGGTTCCCGGTGACGGAACCCTGCCGCAGCTCGTGGAGCGGATTCTGACCGAGATGAACAAGACGCTGCAACAGGCGGCGACGCGCGCGGCAGAGCAGATCGAGGCGCTGAAACGAATCGCGGTGATTCCCGCCGGACGCCCCGACAACGCCGACCTCTCGCGCCGCCAGGTGCTTGTCCTGATGGCCGAACTGGGACAGGAGATGCGCCAGTCGCTGACCGTCATCATGGGGGCGATCTCGATTCTCCTGGAGCACCATCTGGGAGACATCTCAAGCGAACAGATGCCCTTGCTCGAAATGGCCTCCGAAAGCAGCCATGCCCTCGACAACCTGATCAACCGCATGATCCACATCGCCGGGATGCCGGGATCGCTGACGCCGGACGAGGACGTGTTGGCGAAGATCCACACGATGACCAGCGGTTCGTGACGGCGCGACTGGAATGCGCGGCCGACCGCGGCCACCGCGCCGACGAAGCTGCACCGCAAACACTGCGCTCCCGCCTTCGGACCACGCTTCCCGGGAACCTACAAGCCGCCGAGGACCAGCGAACCGAAGGTGGTCAACGGCTGGGTTTCCCGGAAGTTGTCGAGCACCTGGCGCATGTCGCCCACCAGTCCCTCGACCTCGGTGTAGAGCGTGTCGTCGGCCGCCAGCCTGCCCAGCGTCCCCTCCCCTTCGGCCAGCCGCGTGCCGACGATTTTGAGGCTCTCGGTGATCGCGACCAGGTTGCTGTAGACCTCGCCGTTGGAGCTCATCAGCTTGCCCAGCGTCCCCTCGCCCGCGTTCAGGCGCGCCGCGATCTCCTTGACGTTGGCAACCGTTTCGGCCAGGTCGGTGTAGAGGCGGTCGTCCCCGGCCAGTAGCTTACCCATGGTCCCCTTGCCCTGCGCCAGCCGCTCGGAAACCGTCTCAATGTGGCCCAGCGACGCCTTCAGGCTGTCGTAGACCGCCCCGTCGTCGCTGACCAGTCTGCCCAGCGAGCTCTCGCCCCGCTCGAGCCGCCCCGCCACCGTTTTCAGGGAGGCGACCGTATTGGAGAGATCCTGGTAGATCGTCTCGTCGCGGCTCAGCAGCTTGCCCAGCGTCCCCTCGCCGCTCTCCACGCGCGCCATGATGGTCGAAAGCGACTGGACGGACCGCTTCAGGTTGCCCACCAGCTCCTCGTCGCCGATCAGCCGCTTGAACTCGCCCACGGTCTCGCTCAAATCGCGCATCCAGTCGGACGGCGGCGTGCCGTTCAGAACGGTCCCCTCGGGCAGCACGTTCCCCGTTCCCTCGTCGATGGTGAGATAGTTGCCGCCCAGCAGCGAACTCGACGCGATGCGGACGGAGTAGCGGTCGCGGATCCGCACGGTGTCCTCGACCTTGACCATCACCTCGACCCCGTCGGCCTGGAGCGCCAGCCGCTTGACCGTGCCGACCGGCATGCCGCGCACCACCACGTTGTCATGCATGCGCAGGCCGCCGACCGAGTCGAAGCGGATCGTGTACATCCGGTCGGCCCGACCCTTGAGCAGGTCGACGCCGGAGATGACGATGGTGAAGAAGACCAGCAGCGCAAAGACCGCCAACACGAAAAAGCCGACCACCACTTCGTTGAAAACCTGGTTTTTCCGACTCATACCCGTCCGTCCTTCCGCCATGTTTTGGTGATGAACTGAGCTTCCAGAAACTGCCGCACTTCGGGATCCCGCGACTCGATGAACGCCTCGGGACCGGCTAGCTCGACGATCCTTCCCTGGTAGAGCATGGCGATGCGGTGGCCGATCGACAGGGCGCTGTGGAGATCGTGCGTCACCACCACGCTGGTCACGCCGAGCGTCGTGTTCAGGTGCTTGATGAGGCGGTCGATGGTCCGCGACGTCACCGGGTCGAGTCCCGAAGTCGGCTCGTCGTAGAGGACGATCTCGGGATTGCGCACGATGGCGCGCGCCAGGCCGGCCCGCTTCTGCATGCCGCCCGAGATCTCGGCCGGAAGCTTGCCGCCGTCGGTCTCCAGCCCGACCATCTCCAGCACTTCCGCGACCCGCGCGTCGATGGCGCCGGGCTCCATTCCCGTTTTCTCCTCGAGGGGCAGGGCGACGTTCTCGGCCACGGTCATCCATCCCAGCAGGGCGCCGCCCTGGAAAAGGTAGCCAAACCGCTCGCGCAGCCGCTGCAGCGCCGCGCCGTCGGCGCGGCTGATCGCCTGGTCGCCGAGCCAGACGGTCCCCGACGTCGGCGACATCAGCCGCACCATGTGCTTGAGCGTCACGCTCTTGCCGGTGCCCGACGGACCGACGATCACGAAGACCTCCCCTTTGGCGATCTCGAACGAGAGATCGTCGAGGATCACGCGCCCGCCGAGGCGCTTGACGACATGTTCAAAGCGAATCATCCGTTGTAGAACCCCCGCGTGACGAAATACCCCAGCACCAGGATGAGCAGAAACGATTTGACGACCGAACCGCGCGTCGCCCGGCCGACCCCCACCGCCCCCTGGGTGGTGGTGAACCCCTCGTAGCACGAGACGCCCGCGATCACCAGGCCGTAGATCAGCGCCTTGAAGAGGCCGACGTAGAGGTCTTTCTCACGGGCGAATTTCAGCGCCACGTCGAAATACTGCGTCCACTGGATGTTCAATTGGGTGCTGCCGATCAACGCGCCGCCCATGACGCCGACGATGCAGGTGTAGAAAGAGAGCAGCGGCGTCATGATGGCCATCGCCCAAATCCGCGGCGTCATCAGGAAGCGCACCGGATCGATCGACAGCATCTCCAGCGCGGCGATCTCGTCGTTGACCGTCATGGTGCCGATCTGCGCCGCCATCGACGAGCCGACGCATGCCGAGAGGATCAGCGCCGACATCAACGGCCCCATCTCCCGCAGCATCGACACCATCACGGCCGACCCGATGTAGATCTCCTGGTTGAAGCGCCGCAGTTCCAGGCCCGTCTGCAGGGCGAGGATCATCCCCGTGAACAGCGCCACTACGGTGATGATCGGAAGGCTGCCGATCCCCACGGCATACATCTGCTCGGCGAAGGCCGGCCGGCCGCGCTTCGAGAAGAGCCGCGCCGCGCCCGCGAGCGCGCGCAGGATCAGCAGCGTCGCGCGCCCCACGTCCTGGGCGCCCGCCGCGATCCAGCGCCAGAAACTGACCCAGCCGCTCGATGGTTTCGGAAACTCGATGGGATCGCGTGTGATCATGGTTGCTCCGTCTCCGTCTCCGCCGCCGGCTTCTCCGGCGCCGACGCCTCTGCCGCCGCCGGCGGGGCGCCGCCGCCCGCGACGCGCAGACCGAAGAGGCGCCACTCCCGCGGTCCGCCGTCGGTGCGCCGCCGCCACGCGAGCGCGGCGGTCACCTGGCCGTAGCGCGCCCCGTCGCGCGCCCCGCCCCAGCGCACCAGCCCCCACAGGATGTCGGTGTCGCGCACCGACGCCCCTTCGCCGCTGCGCACGAACCACGTCCAGAAGGGCGCCCAGTTCCGCTCGATCCCGCCGCCGTGCTTCATCGGCCAGAGCTCGAGCAGCCGCAGGCGGAAGCGGTCGTTCAGCGCCTGGTACGACCAGAGGGGCCACACGCGCGTGTAGCGCTCGCGCCCGCCTGTGCCGCCGTCGCGCCCCTCGATGACCCGTTCGTCCGAGAAGTAGAACGGCACCAGGTGGTCGGACGAGAAGAGGACGCCCGGCCGCCGGTGGCGTTCCCAGTTGACCAGCGGCCACAGGGCGTAGGAGGAGCGGCGGCTGACGGGGCCCGTCTGCAGGTGGCGGCTGCCGTAGAAAGGCCAGTACGATTCGCGCATGGAACCGGGTCCCTCCTCCCGGACCAGGAACGGCCACGGCGCGCGGGTCAGGGTGGTGACGCCGGTGCGGTTCGAGACCGCGCCGTGATAGACAAACGGCGGCACGGCCATCCACGAGCGCTCCGACTCGGTGACCGTCCGGGCGTACACGGGAAAAAGCATCGACGCCGTGCCACGGTGCCCCTCGCGCGTCGACACGCGCCGCGTCCAGAAGGGCCAGAACGCGTAGGACGAAACGGCGTCGTCCGCCTGAACCGACCCGTAGAAGGGGAAGAAGCTGTAGCGGACGTCGCCGTCGTCGCGCTCTGCGCGGCGGACCAGCGGCCAGGGAGTGTAGCGGCGTTCGGTGCGCTGCGTGCGGTAGCGGAAATAGAACGGGAAGAGGACAAAGCGGACATCCTGCATCAGAAAAATCCCGGGAACCCCGCCGTAGAGGGGGAAGAGCGCCTGGTAGGTCTCGCCGTCACGGGTGCGGCCGCCGAGATAGAGGGGAAACAGCCATTGGCTGTGGCGGTCGTCGGATTCGTCGGCGGCGCGGTTCGACCACCCGGCGATCAACACCCGCCCCGTGGTGTGCGTGCCGCGCCGGTAGAACGTGGCCGCCGGCCACGCCACGTCGCGAACCGCGGTCGCGTCGGCCGGGTTGCGCACCGAAGAGTAGAACGGCCGCAGCGCCCACGTCTCCACGCCCGCCCCGTCGCGGCCGAACTCGGCGAACGGGCCGAGGCGGAAGCGCCAGGCGCCGCCCTCGTCCGCCGCGGCGCGGCCGGGGGCGGGCAGCAGAAGCGGCAACAGCGCCGTGAACGCCGCCCGCGCGAGCAGGGTTGTGGCTTTCGCCCGTTTCAGTGCAGGCCCCTTTCCTCGTGTCGTCCGTGATCGTTGTGTCGCACATGCCGGCAAGCGGGCCCCCGCCGTGCGCAGAAGACCCCGCGAACCGTCAGAGATTCTGGCTGTAGTACTCGTGGATCCGCTTGCCGCAACCGAACGTTTCGGCGATCAGGGCGGCGCGGATCCACATCCCGTTGCGCATCTGCCGCCAGTACATGGCGCGGGGATCGGAGTCGACGCAGACGGCGATTTCGTCGCGCCGCGGCAGGGGGTGCATGACGATGCCGGTCGGTTTGAGGAGCTTGAGCTCTTCGGCACCGAACATGAAACGCGACGTGTCGATCAGTGCGCTCTCGCCCTTCTTCTGGTCCCATTCGTCCTGCACGCGGGTCATGTAGACGGCGTCGGCCTCGGGGATCGCCCGGCGCAGGTCGTCGGTGAGATCGAAGGCGACACCCTTGGCCCGCAGCCCGTCGACGATGTCCGCGCCGATCTGCAAGGGGGGCGGCGCCACGAAAATCTGGCGGATGTTCGGATAGTTGGTGAGCAGGTGCGAAAGCGATCGGACGGTGCGGCCACGGGCGAGGTCGCCGACGAAGACCACGGTGCGGTCGCGCAGTCCCCCGCCGCGCTCGAAGCTGCGGAGGAGGGTGTAGACGTCGAGCAGCGCCTGGGTCGGATGCTGGTCTTTGCCCGACCCGGCGTTGATGATCGGCACGGGGCGCTCGGCGTTGGAGAGCGCCCAGGCCATCCGCTCCGCCAGTCCCTTCTCCGGTGAACGCATGACGATGAGATCGAAGTAGGAGCTGAAGGTGCGCACCGAATCCTCCCTGGACTCCCCCTTGAACTCCGACGACGTCGCCATGTCCCGCACCTCGCCGGTCTGCACGCCGAGCATCTGGCAGGCGGAGAGAAACGAGAGGAAGGTGCGCGAGCTCGGCTGCGAGAAATAGAGCATCGCCCGCTTGTGGCAGACGAGATCGCGCAGGAACATCGTGCCCGCCCGCGTCTTGGCGATGGCGCGGATGGCGTTGGCCAGCGTCGCCAGCCGGTCGAGCAGCGCGGCGTCGAACTGCTGGGCGAAGAGCGTGTGGAACGGCGCGCCGTCGCGCTGCATCAGATAGGGGATCTTCTCCTCGATCGACAGGGCGTCGAACGCCTTCCATCCGATATCCAGCAACCGCTTGTGCATGGGTCCCTCCGCTATCCGGCCAAGGCCGACACAAAGAGCGCCTTGATCGTGTGCATCCGGTTCTCCGCCTCGTCGAACACCTTGGAAAAGGGCGCCTCGAACACGTCGTCGGTGACTTCCAGCGCGCCGCATTCGCGGGTGACGTCGGTCTCGGCATTGTGAAAGGCCGGCAGGCAGTGGAGGAAGATGAACTCGCTCTCGGGCACCCCGGTTGCGGCCACCAGCTCCCGGTTGACCTGGTAGGGACGGAGCAGCCGCAGCCGGTGCTCCTTCTGCGCCTCTTCGCCCATCGAGACCCAGACGTCGGTGTAGATCACGTTCGCCCCCTTGACCCCCGCGCGCGGGTCGGCGACCACGGCGACGGTCGAGCCGTTGGCGGCCGCGTCCGCGCGCGCCCTGGCGACGAGCGCCGCGTCGGGCGTCAGCTCGGGCGGGGTGCAGTTGACGTAGTGGACGCCCGCCTTGGCGCAGCCGCTCATGAGCGAGTTGGCGACATTGTTGCGGCCGTCGCCCACGTAGGCGAGCTTCAGCCCCTTGAGCCGGCCGAAAACCTGTTTCATGGTCATCAGGTCGGCCAGGATCTGCGTCGGATGCGCCTCGTCGGTGAGGCCGTTCCACACCGGGACGCCCGCGTGTTGCGCCAGCGTCTCGACCGTCTTCTGCGAAAACCCGCGGAAGAGGATGCCGTCGAACATCCGCCCCAGCACGCGCGCGGTGTCGGCGACGCTCTCCTTGCCGCCGAGGTGGATGTCGTTGCGGGTGAGATATTCGGCCGCCCCGCCCTCTTCGCGGATGGCGCACGAGGCGGCGCAGCGGGTGCGCGTCGAGCTCTTCTCGAAGATCAGCGCCACCTGCCTGCGCAGAAGCAGCTCGCCGCGCGTGCCGCCGTCGCGGCGCGCCTTGAGCGCCAGGGCCAGATCGATCAACTCCAGCATCTCGCCGTCCGTCAGGTCGGTGAGTTTCAGCAGCGAGCGGTTTTTGAGCACCGGGCTCCAACTCAGTTTCATGGTGTTCGCGGAAAAGGTGAACATGCGGTCTACGGGTGATTGGCGCTCATTCTACCAGTTTTCCGAAACCCGTGTACCGGAAAATTCATCGTAATCGGTTGGTGACAGGGGCGGGGGCGTTTGAGAGCGAGGGGAAGCGGAAGCGGTTGCGCGCGGGCGCCGGCCAAGTGGGGCCGACGTTACACGGCGGTCACCGCAGCCCCATCGCCGCCAGTGTCGGCGCTACCGCAAAACCCCTCGTGGCATGGGCGTCCCGCCCATGGAACACGGGCA
>CAYVKQ010000149.1:567-7412 GCA_964451945.1 uncultured Lentisphaerales bacterium | reverse complement strand
GGCGGCGGGAGCCGCGTCCCGGGAATGGCCGGCGCCGGCCCCGGCGGTTACCCCAGCGGCTGCCGGAAATCCATTCCCTTGCGCAGGGAGGTGATCAGATGAGTGAGCAGGGAGACCGCGTGTTCCACATCGCCCAGGGAGACGACCTCCTGCGGGAAGTGCATGTAGCGGAGCGGAATCTTCACCAAGGCAGTCGCCACGCCGCCGCGCGTCATCTGCATTTTGCTGGCGTCGGTCGGGGTCGGCCCGGGAAAACCGTCCACCTGGTACGGGATCGCCTGCCGCTGCGCCGTCTCCTCCAGCAGCGCGCCGAGCGCCGGATGGATGTTGGCCCCGCGCAGCAGCACCGGCCCCCCGCCCAGCGCGATGTCGCCCTGGGTCTTCTTGTTGGTCTCGGGACAATCGGTGGCGGCGGTCACTTCGACCGCGATGCCGATGTCGGGATCGATCGCGTAGGTGCACGGCTCGGCGCCGCGCGAGCCGACCTCCTCCTGCGTCGTGCTCACCCCGTAGACCGCCGCTTCGAAGGAGGCGCCGTGCAGCCGCCGCAGCACTTCGGCGATCACGTAGACGCCGAGGCGGTCGTCGAAGCCCCGTCCCATCACCCGGTCGCCGCGCAAGGCGCGGAATCCGGCGACGGGCGTGGCCGGATCGCCGGGACGGACTGCCGCCAGCGCGTCTTTCTTGTCGCGCGCGCCGATGTCGATCCAGCAGCCGTCGATCTTGTAGACGAGCGCCTCGTCGCCGACGGGGCGCCTCGCCATGACCACGCCCGGAACGGCGCCCGCGCGGCCCAGGATCTCGACCGGCTGGCCGATCAGTCCGGGAATCGCCGGACTCCCGACGGTGGCGCAGTAGACAAATCCTTCGTCGGAGACGTGCTTGACCATGAGGCCGACTTCGTCGCTGTGTCCCGCCAGCAGGACGCGCGGACGCCCCCCGCCGTTGCGCACGGCGACCACGTTGCCCAGGACGTCGCGCGTCACGCTGTCGGAAAAAGGTTTCACCCGCTCGGCGAAAAGGCGCTGCACGGGGGTCTCGTAACCCGAGGGGCTGGGCGTCTCGATGAAGGTTTTTAGGAAGTCGAGCGGCTGTTGTTCGTGCGGGGTCATGGGAGTCCTTTTTTGAGTTAGGGGTTAGGGGTTGGGTGTTGGGCTGAGATAGAGCGTCAGGGCTTCGTCGGCGGCGAGCTCGACCGCGAAGCGGCGCAGCGTTTCGGCAGACGGCGACGTCTCGCCGTTGACCGTCGCCGCCGTGAAGGCCTCGGGGGTGTCGGAGGAGAGCGCGTGGACGGTGTAGCGCCCTTCCGGCAGCCGCAGTCCCACCGTGATCCGGGCGGGCGCGTCCTCCCAGTTCATCAGCGAAAGGTAGCGCTCCCGCGGCGTCGGCGCCTTGAGCACCGCTTCGACGCGGTTGCCGTAGCGCCCGAGGTCGAGTTCCTTGCGCGCGCCCAGCAACGGATCGATCAGCGCTCCCAGTTCCCGCGCGAAGGTGCGGCTGTTGGCGCGTTCGGCCCAATCGGTGTCGTTGAAGACGACGCTGGCGTCCTCCTTGCCGCGGGCGATGAGCGGGTCGAAGACCGGTGACGCGAAGGGTTCGCCGAACGCATCCGTCTCGCCGCGCCGCTCGATGATCAGGATGCGCGAGCCGGCGTCGCGGGCCGCCGCCACCTGCGCCGCGGCGGCCTGCGGCACGGCATAGGCGAAGGGGACGATCACCAGCGGGTAGGCGGCAAGGTGCGCCAGGTCTCCGGGCTGGTCCAGGTAGAAGACGTCGAAGGGATAGCCGTTCTTGAGCAGGTACTCGTAAACGATCTCGGGAACGATCCAGGCGCGGTCGGGGTCGGCGCCCGGCAGCCTCCCGGCGCGCGCCTCCTGCGGCCACCACGCCTCGGAGGCGCGGGAGAGAAGCAGCGCCGTCGGCGCCTGCGCGGGACGCGTCGCACCGCAAGCGATCAGCTGCTCGATGAAGCGGTTTTCGCGGCGGCGCTGGTCGGCGCTGCCGGCCAGCTCGATGTAGTTGTAGCGGTAGGTCCGCACCATGCGCGCCCCCAGCAGCACGCTTTCCAGATTGTAGCGGACCGAGCGGTGCGGGTAGGAGCCCATCGCCACGGCGGCGCCGCTGGCCGCGGCCCAGCGGGGCACGAGGTGCGACTGGTAGGAGCAGCCGACGTAGTCGGCCCTGGCGATGCGCCAGATCAGGTCGTACGGGTCGCCGCCGTTGAGCAGGCGGGCGCCGTCCACGTAGAACAGAATGTCGGGTTTGACCTTCCGCACCGCCGCCATGCGCGCCGCGAGCCCCTCGCCCGCGACCCGGGCCCGCTCCACCTGCCACTTCCGCTCCTCGACCGGCGTGAAGGTCTTGCGCGCGGCGCGGGTCCGCTCGTCGAAGGCACGCCACAGGTCGCTGTCGCTGGTCGACCAGAGCGGATGCTCCTCGTCGGGGACGATGGAGACGCCGTCGACGCCGGCCGCCGCGCACTCTTCGAGAAAGACCTGGTAGGGGTTCGGCCCCTTCGCACCGATGTAGTGGCGCATGTCTTCCGGGCGCGACAGCACAAACACCTTGACCCCCCGCGCGTGGGCCGCCTCGCTGAATTCCCGAAGCAGATTGCGCTGGCACGGGAGGTCCTCGATCTTCAGCACCTCCGCGTAGTCGCCCTCGGGTTCCTTGACCTTCAGTCCGCCTGCTTCCGCTTCGGCCGGCGCCTGCAGCAGGTCCAGCACGTCGTCGCCGGTCTTTTTCGCGGACGCCGCCTCGCGGATCATCAGCGCCGCCTTGCGCTTGGCCAGGTAGCGGGCATTGAGCGAGGAGCGGAAATGGACGCTCGGCCAGGGGAAGCCGACCGGCTCCCCCTCAAAGAAGAAGGTGACGGCGTCGTAGTGCAGCGCCTTCACCCCGTCCAGCAACGCGGTGACGCCCGCATGTTCGCGCAGGTGGGGGAGGGCGTTATGGGTTTCGGGTTCCGCCTCTTCGCTCCAGGATATCCCGGCCATCCAGAAGGCGATCGAGGCGACGCGGCTGACGTGGTTGGAGGGGGAGGCGGGCGGCCACTGCGGCGTCACCGGTGCGCCGCGCTCCAGGCGGGCGACCGCCTCGGGGAACGGTTCGCGCGCGGCGGCGTCGCCGCGGGCGGCCAGCCGCTCGGCCGAGGGGGCGTCGGCGTAGATCTCCACCTCGCCGACATGGGCGCCGAGAGGCGTGCCGTCGCGCTTCAGGAACAGCAGCCGCAGCCGGGAGAGGGTCGCCGGCGCGAACATCGTCCACGCTTCGCCGTAGGCGGTCCATCCCTTCTCGTCCGGCGGTGCGCCGTAAAGTCCCGAGGCGACGACGGTGTCGGCGGCGCCGCGGACGGCCGTGTCGCCGTAGAGGACGTAGCGGTAGGCCTCCTTGATCGACGATTTGCTGAACACCCGGAACGCGCCGACCGTGACCGCTTCGGGGAAGACGAACTCGTAGAACGACGCGCCGCCCGCGCCCACCCACGGGTCGCCATCGACCGTGCCGTAGACGTCGCGGTTGGCCCACAGCGGCCCCTGAACGGCGAAGACCGTCGACTCGCGCGAGGGCGTGAGAATCCGGTCCACCGCGGGGGCGACGTTGCGCGGTGTCGCCGGCGGCGGCGCGAAGGCTTGCTCCGGACGGTCCAGGGCGAGCGCTTCCACGGTGGCCTTCTCGCCGCTTGCGCCGCCGATGCCGAGCAGCGCGTCGAGCTGGGGATCGGCCGATGGGGGAGGAGGCGCCTTGGGGTCGTAGGGTTTGCCGTCGAGCAGCAGCGCGCCGCCGGGGCGCACCTGGATGCGGCTGTTGTAGCGGTTGACCGCGAGCGCGTTCGGCGTCGACCACGGCGCGGCGGCGTTGAGCCGTCCTTCCAGGCCGCCGGCCGCCGTGCTCCGCAGCGGCCGGTAGCGGCAGCCCAGTCGGTAGGGGATGCCCTTGACGTTCACCTCGAACACCAGCGGAATCGCCGCCGGGCCGCGGATCTCGCCCAGCGCGATCAGGTCGCGCGACGAGCGGAAGAAGCCGGGCTGGGGATCTCCGCCCCCCTGGGGACGGAAAGAGGCGAACTCGCGCAGGGTGTGGCCGAACCGCAGCGTCTGCCCCTCCGCCACCGCCAGCGTCGATTTCGGTTGGATGAACAGCCCCATGCAATGCAGATCGCCGCTGAGCGCGACAGCGCCCGAGGGCTTGTCGATCATCAGCGGCGGCAGCACGCCGCCCACGCCGATGACGCGGTCGCCGGGGCCGGAGAGGCGGACCCAGGCGTCGCTCTCGCGCGAAGGCTGGAACCCCATGAACTCCTGCTCATCCCACACCGGATCGGCGCCGGGCGCGGCGAGGCAGCGGGCCGAGCCGTCGCTGCGCACCGTCCCCCGCACCGTGATGTCGCTCTCGGCCGTCAGCACGGCGGGCGCGGCGCCGCCTTCGAACCGCAGGTCGCCGTCGAGCGCGAGGTCGGCCGCCTTCGCGCCCGCCGCGGCGCGGGCGGCGATGAGGTGGCCGCCGCGCAAAACCAGGTCCCCGCGCACCGCGACGGCGCCGTTCAGCCGCACCTCGTACGGATACGGCGAGGGCCCGAGCTCCCACGCCGTCAGTTCCAGCGGCCGCTCCGTGGCGATCAGGAACCCCGCCGCCCGACCCGCGAGGGTCAGGCGGAAACGCCCGGAGACGGCGCCGCGGTTGAGCAGGCCGCCCGCATGGAGCCGCAGCGCGGCGCCGTCGGCTTCCAGCGCGGCGCCCTTCTGCACCTCGACGCACGTCTCCGCGGCGGAAAGCGCGCCCGGCGCGCCGCCCGCCGCGGCGCGCGCCAGCGCTTCGCCGACGTCGAGGGTGTGGCCGTTCAGCGAGAGGCGCGCCCCCTCCAGCAGGACGAGGCTGCCGCCGACCGCGGCATCGGCCGCCAGCGCGGGGACGGCCCCCGCGGCGGCGGGGCCGATCACCACCCGCTGGCCGGCCTGCGCCGCGGGCGGCGCGCCGGCCGACCAGTTGGCGCCGTCGGACCACGCGTCACTCTTTCCCAGCCAGCGGTTCTCCTCCGCGGCCGGAGCCGCGAACGCCAGCATTACGGAACCGAGGACGAGCCCCGTCCATCGTCCGCAGTAAACTCTCCGCGCTGTCATCTGTCGTTTCATGCCATCCATTTCCTATTCGGTTACCGCAACAGCAACACCGTGCCCGAGGGCGGTGCCACCCGGACATAGGCAATACTTCCCCCGTCGCCGGCCTCGAACCCGTTGCCACCGGTGACAGGTTCATGCGGATCCTCACTTTCTGTACGAACAAAACGTTAGCATTGTAGGAACAATAACATACGGCCGGCTGGCGGTCAAACCCGATTTCATGCAACATTGGGCTGTCCCGCCGCCGGTGCGTTTGGTACAGTAAGCGCCCGATTTCACCGATGAAACCCCGCCACCCGAAATTGCCGCCGCAAGGCCGCCGCTGGTACGACCTCGCCGAGGCCGCGGTTTGTGCTGTCCGCGGTGCGCTGCCGGCCGATCTGTGCGCCGCCGCCGCGGCCGTGCCGGTCGTGCTCGAGGATCTCCCCGGCCGCGACCTGGCCGACGCCGGTTTTCCCGGCGACCTGCTCGGCCTCTTCGATGCGCCGACCTACGCCGAGGGCGTCGGTGGCGACGACCCGCGCCCGCCCGCGATCCGGCTGTTCGTGCGGAACCTGCGCGACGAGGCGGCGGACGACCCCGGGGCGTTCCGCGAAGAGGTGCGCATCACCTATCTGCACGAGCTTGGTCATTTTCTCGGACTAGACGAGGCGGCACTTGCCGCGCGCGGTCTGGAATAGAAAGAAGGAGCACCCGATGAAACTGGCGACCACAACTGCTGATCTCTATGCCGCGGACCTTGCCGAAAACGTTGCGCTTTTCGAAGGCACGGGGTTCCGTTACCTCGACCTCAACCTCTACGGCAGTATGCACGCCGGCTCGCCCATTCTGGACGACCGCTGGGATCGGTGGATCGCCGAAGGTGGCGAGGCAGCCGCCGCGCGCGGCATCCGCTTCTGCCAGTGCCATGCGCCCGCTGGCAACCTGCACGGGGAGGGTGAAACGTTCGAGGCGTTCATGATGGCCACCCGGCGCTCGATCGAAGCTTGCGGCCGTCTGGGCATTCCCAACGTCGTCGTCCATCAGCAGGATATTGGCGGCTATCCCTCCGCTGCCAATCGCAAGCTTAATCTGCTGAAGAACCGGGAGTTTTTCGCGAGTCTGTTCCCTGTGATGGAGAAGACCGGCGTGCGCGTGCTGCTGGAGAATGGCTGCGACTCGCACGCGCCAACGCCTGCCCAGAACCGGCGGGTCTTCCCCGCGACGGCGGCCGAGCTGCTGGAGCTGGCCGCGTTCATCAACCACCCGCTGATCGGCTGCTGCTGGGACACCGGTCACGCCAATATCCAGGGCGTCGACCAATACCAGAGCCTGGTCGAGCTCGGACCGGGGCTGCGGGGCGTGCACATTGCCGACAACTACGGCGACGTCGATTCGCACGTCGCGCCGCTGCAGGGGACGACAAACATGGACGCGGTGATGCAGGGCCTGCTCGACAACGGCTACCAGGGCTGGTTCACGTTCGAGGCGAGCCACATCCTGCGCAACAGCGGCGCGTGGCCGAACTACCGGCGCGAATGGTCCTACCACGGCGCCCCGGTGACGCGGCTGATGAACGTGCCGCGCGAACTGAAGCGGCAGGCGGTGGCGCTGCTCTACCAGATCGGCCAGCATTTCCTCACCACCTACGGCTGCTTCGAGGAGGCGTGAGCTACGCCCATCCATGACGATCGATCAAGAAATCAACCGGCGTCGCACGTTCGCGATCATTTCGCACCCCGACGC
>CAYVKQ010000149.1:0-557 GCA_964451945.1 uncultured Lentisphaerales bacterium | reverse complement strand
GGTAAAACCACCCTGACCGAGAAATTCCTGCTCTACGGCGGTGCCGTCCAGCTCGCTGGTTCGGTCACGGCGCGCAAACACCAGAGCGCCACCACGTCCGACTGGATGGAGCTGGAGCGGCAGCGCGGCATTTCCGTCAGCTCGACCGTGCTGCAGTTCGACTACCGCGGCTACTGCATCAACCTGCTGGACACGCCGGGGCACCGCGACTTCTCCGAGGACACCTACCGCGTGCTGATGGCGGTCGACGCGGTGGTGATGGTGATCGACGCCGCCAAGGGGATCGAGAGCCAGACCCTCAAGCTGTTCGAGATGTGCCGCCTGCGGGGCATTCCGATCTTCACCTTCGTCAACAAATGCGACCGTCCGGCGCGCGACCCTCTGGCCATCGTGGACGAGCTGGAGCACAGGCTGCAGCTCCACGTCTGCGCCATGAACTGGCCCATGGGCGATGGCATCGGCTTCCGCGGCGTCTACGACCGCCACACGCGCCGGGCGCACCTGTTCGAGCGGACGCCCGGCGGCGCCTACCGGGCGCCCGTATCGGTGCGCGACGT
>CAYVKQ010000148.1:0-7416 GCA_964451945.1 uncultured Lentisphaerales bacterium | reverse complement strand
GTGGCCGCGGTCTACCGCGGGAGCGGCGCCCGCTTCGTCCGCGGCTGGCAAGCCGCGGAGGTCACCTCGACGAACCTGTGGATCGAGGGCGTGCCGCATTCGCGCGAGATCCTCGTCCGCGTCGGCGCGCGGGCGGGCGGCGACGTGCGCGCGTCGCAGATTCGCCTCGCCACACCCGCCTGTCCGTTCCAGACCATCCTGATCCTGCGGTGACTCCAAAATGGGGTTTGACGGTGAAAGCGGCTCGCGGTACACTGAAAATTCATTGATTTTTCTAATCTACATCTGAGGAAGGCTGGGTGTGGCCGTCCGAAGGAAGGGTGGTATGGCAGCGGTGGCAACAAATCCGGTCCCTGTCGGCACGCAGAAGCTTTTTGAGAAAGGGTTCTCGGCGTTTGAGCGAGGCAACTTCGATATCGCCGTCGATCTGCTTTCGCGTTGCGTGACGGACGTGCCGTCGTTCGCCAGGGCCCGCCGCTTTCTCCGCATCGTCGAAATCCAGCGCGTCAAGAAAGCGGCCAAGAAAGGGTTGCTGCGCCAGGCGGCAGACCTCGCGGGCGTGCCGACGCTGCTTCTTGGCCAGATGCTGCTGAAACCCGGGAAGGGGGACAAGGCTCTGGTTGCCGCTGAAAAGCTGATGGCGGTCAATCCCCTCAATCCCTCGTTTCTCGACTTTTTCGTCAAAGCCGCGCGTGTCGCGGACCAGATGGACGCGGCCGTGCAGACCTTGGAACTGGCGGTCGAGGCGGAACCGGACAACATTGCGCTGGTCCGCGCGCTGGGCGATGTCTACGCTGCAACCGGAAACTATGCCCAGGCGCGCAACGCCTACGAGAAAGTCGTCAAGGCGCGTCCGCACGACGCCCAGACCGCCAAGCTGCTGAAAGAGGCGGACGCGCAGACTTCGATGCAGAGCGGCGGTTGGGAAGACAACGAAGGGAAGCAGGGCGGCTACCGGGAGATGATCAAGGACAAGGCGGTGGCCGAGAAGCTGGACATCCAGGCCAAGGCGGTCGTCGCCGGCGACGATTTCGAAACCATGGTGGCGGAACAGCGCTCCAGAATCGAGAAGGAACCGAGGAACATCAACGCCTACCGCGCGCTCATCCGCCTCTACCGCCAGAAGAAACGGTTTGCCGAAGCGATCGCCGTGGTCGAGGAGGCGCTCAAAGTCAACACGGCCGACCCCGATCTCGACCGCACCCTGAGCGAGCTGAAGGCCAACCACTACGATGCCCGGATCGCCGACCTGAAAGAGGCCGGCAAAGAAGCCGAGGCGGCGGCGCTTGAAGCGGAACGGAGCCAGTTTGTCTTCGACGACCTGCTCGCGCGGGTCAAGCGCTATCCCAACGACCTGCGGCTGCGCTACGAGCTGGGCCTTCAGTATTTCGAGAACGACTACCTCGACGAGGCCATCCAGCAGCTCCAGCTCGCCCAGCGGAGTCCCAAGGAACGGAACGACGCCCTCTATTACCTGGCGCGCTGTTTCCGAAAGAAAGGGCAGGCTGACCTCGCGACCATGCAGCTCGAAACGGCGCTGGAGCAGTTGCCCACGATGGACGACTCCCGCAAACAGGTGCTGTTCGAGATGGGCGAGATCGCCGAAGAGGGCGGCGACGCCGAGAAGGCATTCGCTTTCTACAAGGAGGTCTACGGCGCCGACATCGCCTACCGTGACATCGGCGAAAAGATGGCGCGCCTTTACAAGGCCCGCAAGGCGGCCGGCACCGCGGACAAAGCCGACGCGTGAGCGGGCAAGGAGCCGACAAGCCATGACCCCCTCCCAGCCGAACCAGCCGCCGCGGAAGAAGATCTACCTCAGCGGCCCGATCATGGACGAGACACCGCACGAGGCGAAAACGTGGCGCGAGCGCGCCAGGGAACGCCTCGGCGACCGTTTCGTGCTGCTCGATCCCATGCGGCGCAATTTCAAGGACAAGGAGTTCGACAGCGCCAACGAGATCGTCGAGTTCGACCTGCAGGATGTGCGCGACGCCGATTTGCTGCTGGTGAACTACAACCGCGCTTCGATCGGCACCTCCATGGAGGTCTTCTACGCGGCGCACGCGCTGGGCAAGTTCATCGTCGCCTTTTCCCCGATCCCCTTCAAGGAGTGCTCGCCCTGGATGGTCCGCTTCTGCACCAAGATCCTCCCCTCGTTCGACGACGCCGTCGTCTACATCCGCGAGAATTTCATCCAGCGCCACATCGGCTGAGCGCCGTTCTTGGACATCCCCATGACACACCCGCTCTCTCCGCTGCTGATCACCGGTGCGCGCATCATCGACCCGGCAATGGGGCGCGACGAGACCGGCGACCTCTACATCGAGAACGGTGTGTTCGCGCCACGGCCCCCCGTCTTGCCGTCCGGCGTCCGCCGCATCGACGCCCGCGGCCTTGTCGCCGCGCCGGGGCTGTGGGACATCCACGTCCATTTCCGCGACCCCGGCGCTCCCGACGCCGAGACGCTTGCCAGCGGCGCCGCGGCCGCGGCCGCGGGCGGCTTTACCACCGTGGCGACCATGCCCAACACCTCGCCGGTCTGCGACACCCCCGCCTGGGTTGCCTACCAGGCGCGGGCGGATCTGCCGGTGACAGTGCTCCCCTCGGCCTGCATCACCAACGGGCGTGCAGGCGGCGAACCGGCCGACCTCGAGGCGCTCGCCCGCGCGGGCGCCGCCGCCTTTACCGACGATGGCGCGATGGTCGCCGACGACGCCGTGATGGCCGCCGCCATGCGCCGCATCCGCCCCCTGGGCAAGGTCGTTATGGAACACGCCGTGGTTCCCGCCCTCGCCCGCTCGGGGATGATCCGCGACTGTCCGGCCGCGCGCCGGCTGGACCTTCCCCTCTTCCCGCCCGAAGCCGAGACCGAGGCGGTCGCACGCGACATCCGCCTCTGCCGCGAGACCGGCTGTCCCGTCCACATCCAGCACCTCTCCTGCGCCGGTTCCGTCGCGTTGATCCACGCCGCGCAGGCCGGAGGCGTTGCTGTCTCGGCCGAAGCGACGCCCCACCACCTCGCCCTCGCCGCCGAGGCGATTCCGGGGGACGACGGCAACTACCGCATGAACCCGCCGCTCGGCACGCGGGCGGATGTGGCGGTCTTGCGCGACGCCGTCCGCGACGGCACCATCTCCGCCCTGGCCACCGACCACGCGCCGCATACCCCGGCCTCCAAGGCGCGCGGCTTCCGCGCCGCCCCCTTCGGCGTGATCGGCCTCGAAACCGCGGTCGGCGCGACCTTCGGCGTCCTGGTGGCGGAGAGAGGAATGCCGCTGCTCGATTTCATCGCCCGCTGGACGACCGGGCCCGCCGCGGTGCTGCGGCTGCCCCCGCCCGCGCTGGCGCCGGGGCACGTTGCCGATCTCGTCCTGCTCGATTTGGAGACGCCGTGGCGCGTCGATCCCAGTCGCTTCCGCTCGCGCGCGCGCAATTGCCCCTTCGCCGGAGCCACCCTGGTCGGCCGCGCCGCGCTCACGGTCAGCCGCGGCCGCGTCACCCACGGCACCGCCGGCTCCGCCCCTTGATCACCGTATCTGGACGGAGCGTTCGACGCATCTGTGGAACCGCGAACGATGGAAAACCTGTGCGTACCCTGACGGTTGCCGCATACCCCATGATCATCGATATCCATAAACGGTAGGAAGGATGAGTCCGCATGTATGATATGAAGATCGTAAACGGGACCATGATCTCAGGCGCCGAAGGCGAACAGCCCTGGCCCGGGTGCGTGGCAGTCAAGGACAGGCGCATCGCCGCCCTGGGCAGGGACATTTCGGGCCCAGCACGGCAAACGCTGGATGCCGCTGGGCAGGCGGTGTGTCCAGGGTTCATTGACATACACACCCACTGCGGCATAGGCCCCAACCTGAACTATCTGCAGGCCGGGGTGACCACGGTGACCACCGGCAACTGCGGTATGTCCGTGAAAGCGGACGAACTCACGGGAACGGTGGCCAGGGTGGCGGGGCGGAGCGGGCTGAACATCGCCTACCTGATCGGGCACAATACGGTGCGTCTGGAGGCGATGGGCAATGTCGCCCGCGCGCCGACGTCCGCGGAGCTTGACCACATGATCCGGCAGGTGGCCACCGCCATGGCGGCGGGGGCCGTGGGGTTCTCGAGCGGACTGACCTATATGCCGGGCAACTACGCGGACGCGGCGGAGGTGGGACGCCTTGCGAAGGTGGCCGGGGAGGCCGGCGGTTTCTATGCGACGCACATGCGGGACGAACGCGATGGCGTCCTCGATTCGATCGCCGAAACGCTGAACATTGCCGAGGCGGGCGGCTTGCCAGCGCATATCTCGCACCTGAAAGCGGCGGGCTTCTCGGTCTGGGGACGCAGTCGCGAGGTGCTCGACATGCTTCACGCCGCGCGTGCGCGCGGCCGCGATGTCACCTGGGATCAATATCCCTACACAGCCAGTTCCTCCCATTTGCAGATCATTCTGCCCGGATGGCTGCAGGAGGGCACACCGGATGAGATCCGCGCGCGCTGTCTGGAACCCGTGACCCGAGCCCGCGCCAAGGAGGAACTGATCGCGCAACTGCGGCGGATATTCGACGGGGACGGTGCGCGCATCATGTTCGCCACGTCAGCCGAACCCGGTCTGTCTGGTCGCACCCTGGCGGACCTTGCCCGGTCGAGCGGCCGGTCGGACTCGGTGGCCGACCTCGCGGAAACGGTGCTCGATTTTGTGGTGCGCCACCCGGAACCCCACACCAACAGTTGCGTCTTCCACTACATGAGCGAAGAGGACGTGCGCCGGATACTCCAGGATCCCGTCACGATAGTCGCCTCCGACGGCTGGGGCGTCGACTATGGCCAGGGGCATCCCCATCCCCGGCATTACGGCACTTGTCCGCGGGTGCTGGGGCACTATGCGCGTGACGAAAAGGTGCTGCCGCTGGCGGAGGCCGTGCGCCGCATGACGGCCATGCCGGCCGCCCGCCTGGGGCTCACCGACCGCGGTGTGCTCGCCGAAGGCGCCTGGGCCGATCTCGTGGTCTTCGATCCGGCAACCATCCGGGATACGGCCACCTTCGAACATCCCCATCAGTATCCGTTGGGTCTGTCCTGGGTTGTGGTCAATGGGGAAGTGGTGGTGGATCACGGCCAGCCGACAGGGCGGCCGGCGGGAGTTTTTGTGGCAAGGGAGACAAAGCGCGCATGAAAAAACGGGACGGCAGGAAGTCGGCGGAAACTGGCCCGGTGGTTGATGAACAGGCGGCGGTGGAGCGGGTGATGGCGCTCATGCCTGTGCGAGGCACCAGCGGGCACGAACGGGAAGTCGCCGAGTGGATCCGCCAGCGGTTGCTGGAGGCCGGCGCGCGTCCGGAACAGATCTCCATGGACCAGGTCAACCGCCGGAGTCCGCTGCTGGACGGCGGCGGCGATTGCGGCAATCTGGTTTTCAGACTGCGGGGCACGGTGCGCGCGCCGCGCCGGATGCTGTGCGCGCACATGGACACGGTGCCGCTGTGCGTGGGGAGCAAACCGGTGCGCCGGGGAGACCGCGTGACGCCGGCCGATCCGGCCACGGCGTTGGGCGCCGACGACCGCACCGGGTGCGCCGTAACGTTGACCGCCGCCGTGGAGATCCTGCGGCGCGGCCTGTCGCATCCGCCTCTGACCTTTCTCTGGACGGTCCAGGAAGAGGTGGGGATGTACGGGGTTCGCATGGCCTCACTGGGCGCCATGGGAAGTCCGAAAATGGTGTTCAACTGGGACGGCGGCCATCCCGGCACCCTGGTGACTGGCGCCACGGGTTCCTGCAGCATGGAGACCGTCATCCATGGTCTGGCCAGCCACGCCGGCGGCGAGCCCGAGCGGGGCGTGAGCGCGGCGGCGATTTTCGGTCTGGCCATGAGCGACCTGGTCCGCAACGGGTGGCACGGACTGGTGCTCAAGGACGGGCTGCGGGGCACCAGCAACATCGGCGTGGTGCGGGGTGGCGACGCCACCAACGTTGTCATGGATCGGCTCGAGGTGCAGGCGGAAGCCCGCGCCCAAGATCGTGGTTTGCGCCGGCGGATTGTGGAAGCGTTTCAGGCGGCCTTTGAAGCGGCGGCGAAACGGGTCAGGAACAAGGCGGGGGTGTGCGGCCGCGTGACGTGGAACGTCCGGGATAAGTATGAAGCATTTGTCCTGGCCGCCGGTGAACCCTGCGTTCTGGAGGCCGAGCGGGCGGTGCGCACCTCGGGCACGGAACCCGATCGGCGCATCTCCAACGCCGGTCTGGACGCCAACTGGTTGAATGCCCGCGGATTGCCGACGGTCACGCTCGGCACGGGCATGAGCGGGGCGCACACGGTCAGCGAGAGTCTTTCGATTGATCAGTATCTGGCCGCCTGCCGCGTGGCGCTGTGTCTGGCCACGGAAGACGGACGCACATGTTCGGCCGGCGCGGGGAGGAAGCGATGAAGAAGGGGCGACGATCTCAAGCCTGGAACGGTCATCCGCTACAACAGCGATCACTGTCATCTTCTCGCCTTCGCGTTAACCACCTGTTTCGGTCCGATCTCCAGAAGGTGCTGCAGGGGAGGGATTGACGGAACGAAGGGAAAACACGAAACTGCCTCCATGACAACTCTGCGCTTCCGCTTCCCGTTTTCCGTGTCTCTTTCACTCCCGCGGGCGCCGCGTGCAGCCGCCATCCTTGCGGCGGCCCTGCTCGGTGGCTGCGCCGGTGTGGACGCCGGGCGGCATCCCGCGCCGACACCAGCGCCCGAGCCGCCAGTCCCGGCTGTGGATCCGGCGGTCACCGCACTGGTGGCACGGGCGCGGACGGCGATCGCCTCCGCCGGCGAGGGGCTGGGGCGGGAATTCGCCAACCGACTGGCGGACGAACCCCTGGCGCAGTGGCTCGACTACTTTGCCGGCAAGAGTGCGACGCATCCGAAATGGCCGCGGCCGCAAAGCGTCCTCCGGGAGATCGAGCGGTTCACGGCGCTGGTCGAGGCGGCGTCCTCGTGGCCCGTGCCGGGAACCAACGCCATCCCCTTCGCCGCCCGCCCGCCGGTCATCGACGGCGTCCTGGACGACGCGGTCTGGCGCCATGCCGCATCGTGGTCCGGCGCCTACCCCTTCAACGAGACGGCCGCCACGGGGCAGCCCACCCGGTGGCGGGCGGCGTGGGACCGCGACACGCTCTACTTCGCCTTCGACTGCGCCGACACCGACATCGAGGCCCCGCTGCGCGGCCGCGACGGGGCCATCTTCGCGGACGACGCCGTCGAAATCTTCATTCTTCCGGAGATGCGCTTCCGCACCTACTGGGAGATCGTGGTCTCGCCCGCCGGAGAGGTCTTCGACTCGCTCAACTGTAAATCCCTGAGGCGCTGGGGCGGCGATTTCGATCCGGCCCAGGATGTGCGGGGACTCAAGCACGGGGAAACGGTGCGCGGCACG
>CAYVKQ010000147.1:3543-7426 GCA_964451945.1 uncultured Lentisphaerales bacterium | reverse complement strand
ACCCCGTCGACATCCTGGCCGTCGCGCCGGAAGGGCCGATCCCCTCCGCCTGGCTCGCGCAGTTCGGCCTGCCGTACGACACCGATCCCGACGGCAATCCCGACAATGATGCCTTCACCACGATGCAGGAGTACGTGGCCGACACCTGCCCGACAAGCGGCGTCTCCTTCCTGCGCGTGACCGCGATCTCCAACGGCCCGCCGGTGACAATCACCTTCGAGCCCGCCTCGACCGCGCGCGCCTACACCTTGCAGGCGACAACCAACCTCGTGACCGGGCCGTGGGTGGATGTCCCCGGCCAGGGCCCGCGCCCCGGCGCGGGCGGCGAGGACGCGATGAGCGAGGCGGGCGGCGCGCCCGCGCGGTTCTACCGCGTGAAAGTGGAACTGCCGTGAGTGGCCGAAAGGCGCAGGCAAGAATGGCATGGAAAACGACAAGGCATAAGCAGATGAAAAGCGGGTTCTGCATCGGTTTGGCAGGTTGGGCGTCCAGTGTGTTGATGGCGATGACGGCGAGGTCGGCGACGTTCACGGATGGCGGCTACACCTACGCCACGAATAGCCTCGGACAGGCCGTGGTCGTCGGCTTCGACACGGGGTACCAGGGCGCGCTCGCCATCGCTGACACGCTGGGGGGCTTGCCCGTCGCGGGCATCTGCGACTACGCCTTCTACGATTGCGACGGCATCACCGCGATCACCGTTCCAGCAGGCGTCGCCGACATCGGCGAGGGCGCGTTCGAGGACTGCGCCGCGCTGCGATCCCTGACGCTCTTCCAGGACCTTTCCGATTTCGACGCTTCGCTCGTCATGGGCTTCGACTGCGCGGCTCTGACCAGCGTCGTCGTCGGCGCAGGGGTGTCCGCCATCGGCGACTACGCATTCGCCGACTGCTCCGGCCTGCTCGCGGTCTCGCTGCCCGCAGGGCTGACCGAGATCGGCGCGGGGGCGTTCTTCGCCTGCGAGGGACTCGCCTCCTTCGCAATCCCCGAGAGCGTCGTCTCCCTGGGCGCGGGTGTCTTCGAGCGCTGCACTGGGCTGAGGGACATCCAAATTCCCAACCTCGTGACGAACGTCCCCGACTATGCCTTCTGCGGTTGCACCTCGCTGACGAACGTGCTGATCGGCACCGGCGCGGAGGACATAGGCACGTGGGCGTTCTTCGGCTGCGAGTTGCTGCCGGCCATCACCCTGCCGGCCAACGTTAAATCCGTGGGTGAAGGCGCGCTCGAGGGCTGCACAGCCCTGAAGTCCATGACGCTGCACAACGACCTCTCCGACTTCCGGGCCGACTTCGCGATGGGCTGGGACCTGGGCGTGCTGGAACAGGTCGTCGTCGGAGACAACGTCCGCGACATTGGTCCCGGCGCGTTCGAAGGCTGCGACGGCCTCGCGTCGCTGACGCTCGGAGCCGGCATGAGCAACATCGGCGCGCGGGCTTTCGCCGACTGCTCCGGCTTGGTGGAGGCCGTAGTCCCCGCCGGCGTCGCGGTGATCGGCGCCGGCGCCTTCGAGGGATGCTACAACCTGATTAGCCTCGTGCTGAACCAGGACCTCTCGGCGTTCCGGGCGGACGAGGTGCTGGGCTACTCGTGCGACGGCTTGGAGTACGTCTTCATTGGCGAGGGCGTGGCCTCGATAGGTCCCGGCGCCTTCGAGGACTGTTCGGGCCTGCACGACGCGACGCTGCCCTCCAGCGTGACGAACATCGGCGCAAACGCCTTTTCGGGAACCGCGCTGGAGGGCCTTGCGCTGCCCGCCGGCCTTCTGTCCATCGGCGATGGTGCGTTCGCCTATTCGGAACTGACCAACATCGTGTTCGGCGCGAATGTGGCCGCGATCGGCGCCCGGGCGTTCTCGTATTGCGCCAGCCTGTCCTTCGTTTCGATCCCCGCCGGCGTGGCGTCCATCGGCGCCGATGCCTTCCTGCGGTGCCCGGCGCTGACGGGCATCGAGGTAAGTCCAGCCAACCCCGTCTACGCCAGCGTCGACGGCGTCCTGTTCAATGCAGGCCGGTCCACGCTGCTGGCCTATCCCGGCGGCAGGGCCGGAGCTTACTCCGTCCCGGCCTCCGTCGTGCATATCGCCTCGAACAGCTTCCACTCCTGCGCGGGGCTGACCGATCTGACGATTCCCGGCAGCGTCGCAAACGTCGGCGAGAACGCTTTTCGCGGCTGCTGGGCGATCACGAACCTGACGCTCGGCGCCGGCATCGAGGACATAGGCCCATATGCCTTCTACGGATGCAACCACCTGCCGACGCTCGCGATCCCCGGCAGCGTGACAAACCTCGCGACCTACGCGCTGGGCAACCTGTCGGTCCTGACCAACTTGACCCTCGGGGCGGGCATCGAGGCGCTGGGAGACTTCGCGCTTTCCTATTGCACGAAGCTCAGGACGGTCGACCTGCCATCGACACTGATGAATCTGGGGCGCGGCGTCTTCATGGGATGCTCCGCGCTCGAGACCTTCACCGTGGCACTGGGCAATGCCCTGTTCGCCACGCAAGACGACGTCCTGTTCGATCAGACCGCCCGGCTTCTGATGGCATATCCGCGGCCCGCACGAACACGACCTTCGCGGTCCCTGAGGAAACCCTCGGCATCGCCGACTACGCCTTCCTCGCCTGCGGCAAGATCGAGTCCATAACCTTCCCCGCGGGGCTGATGTCGATCGGTTCGCTGGCATTCCAATCCTGCACCAAGCTGACCGCCGCGGACCTGCCGTCGAGCCTGCTCTCGCTAGGCAGCGCAGCGTTCCGCTATTGCAGCGGCCTTGTGCGCGTCACGCTTCCCTCCGGACTCGCCATGATCGGCGCGAACGCCTTCAACGGCTGTACCAAGCTGACATCCATCGCGATCCCCGGCACCACCGCCCTCGTCGGGCAGGCCGCCTTCAGCGGCTGCTCCGCCCTGACGAACGCGACCTTCGGCGCTGGCGTCGCGAACATCGGCAACGATGCATTCTACTCATGCTCCAAGCTGGTTGCGGTGGACATTCCCGCGTCCGTCACGAACATCGGCAACCGTGCCTTCTACGGCAACGGCTCCCTGAAGACGCTCGTCCTCGGCGCCGACGTCGTGAGCATCGGCGCGGAGGCGTTCCGCAACGACTACACACTGACCTCGCTGGTGCTGCCCGCGCGCCTGGCCACCATCGGCGACCAGGCGTTCCGCAACTGCTCGGCGCTGAGCCGGATGCTGTTCCGTGGCGACGCGCCGACACTGGTAGGCACGTCGGTGTTCCAATACATGCCGGCCATCGTCTACTACCGTCCGGACGCCGAGGGCTGGGGCGCCACCTTCGGCAACCGTCCCGCTGTCTGCTGGAACCCCGCGCCGCAGGCCGGGGCGACCTTCGGCTTCACACCCGCCGGGTTCGGTTTCACCGTGGTCGGCAACGCCGATCTCCCCGTCCGCATCGAGGTCGCGGAGGATCTCGCGTCCGGTCCCTGGACTCTTCTTTCTGAAAGCCAGCTCGACTCCTCGGGTGCCCTGCGAGTTGACGACCCCGGCTCGCCGGGCCGTCCCGCGCGCTTCTACCGCATCGCATTCCCCCGTTAACTCGACATTTGCCTATGGAATCGGATGCACACGCTTGCTGTATTGACTGACGGATGACCGCTAAGTGGATCAGGAATGTTCCATATGAAAATACTGCGCAACTGGTCGATAGTGTTGGCCGCATGTGCAATGGCCTGTGTTCAGGAGGCAGGCGCCACGGGCGGCGTCGGCGAAAACCGCGCGGTGGGCGAGGCGGCGACGGTTGGCGATCCGGTGTCCGCCGCGGACGGGGCGTTCTCGACTTCGTTTCCGCTGCTTGACCTTGGCGGGCCGATGGGTCTCGCCTTCGTCTTCCACTACAACCAGAGTCTACCGGAGACCA
>CAYVKQ010000147.1:0-3533 GCA_964451945.1 uncultured Lentisphaerales bacterium | reverse complement strand
CTCGGGCTACTGGTGGTCGCCGCTCGCGGGATGCGCGCTGTTCACCCGGTACGCTCCCGACTCCACTTGCAGCATCCTGCTCGATGACGGCTCCCAGGTCGCGTTCCGCAAAACGGACGGTCTCTGGGTGCAGGAGGAGACGGGCACGGCGCCGCTGAACTACGCGCTCCAAGTACAGACCGATGGCGCGAACCGCCTGTGGCTGTACCTGATGGACCCGGTTGCCGAACGTCTCTATATCTTCGACTCCCGGACGTTGAGCGACACCGGCGATCTGCGTTATTTTGCG
Organism: uncultured Lentisphaerales bacterium; assembly: GCA_964451945.1. Classification (GTDB taxonomy): domain Bacteria; phylum Verrucomicrobiota; class Kiritimatiellia; order RFP12; family JAAYNR01; genus JAAYNR01. Next base: position 3,244 of record CAYVKQ010000147.1, on the reverse strand, counting down.
CGTTGCGTGATTGACCGCAACGGCCATCGTCTCGACTACCGCTACGACGACACACAGCGGGACAATCCGGTCGTGACCAATATCACCGACAACCTCGGGCGTTCGCTAGCGTTCACCTATGAAAACGACGGCATGGGCAATCCCTGCCTGACCGCCGTCACGGACCAGGCGGGGCGCACGGCACGGTTTCTCTACGAAACCGACGCCCCCGACTATCCCCATGATAATGCGATCCTCCGGGCCATCGTCCAGCCCGACGGCGGGACGAACCGGCTCGACTTCACGTGGCTCGTCTGGAACGAGTTCACGCTGGACGGCAATCTCGTGGCGGTCACTTACCCTCGCGGCAACGCGCCCGTCACCAACCGTTATGGCGTGCTGGTGCTGCCGGAGACTTATGGCGACCAGGGCTACGCCCGGGTCACCAACCAGGTGGACGCGCTCGGGCACGGCTTCGCGCTTGCCGTGGACACCAACGATTTCAGATCGACCGCCACTTTCTCTGACGGCACGCAGGCCGGCTTCTTCCAGACCTCGGCCTTTTCGTTCCCGACGCAAATGCTCGATGCCTGCGGACACGCCATGCGGTTCGAGCAGGACGCGCAGGGACGGCCGCTGGCGGCGGTTGACCGCGCCGGCGGTACGTCCAGCTTTGCCTACGACACGGAAGCGGGCTTCGTCTCGGCCGCCACGAACGCCGTAGGCGCCGGCATGCAGTTCGAGTACGAGACCGTGCAGCAAAGTTTCACCAATCCGGTCAACGCCCAGGTCGTAACCTTCTCCTTCCGTCAGCTCAAGCGCGTGCTCTATCCGGACGAGTCCTTCGAAGAGTATGCGCGCGACGGGCGGGGAAACGTCACGGAACAGCGCGATCGCGACGGCCACGTCTGGAGCTATGCCTACGACAATCGCGGCATGGTCACCAATCAGACCAACCCCGACGGCGGATTCGTCGCCTGCCGCTACGACGCGGCCGGACGACTCGCCGGCGTGCGCGATTCCGAGACCGGCGAGCAGTGCTGTCTCTACGACGAAGCGGGGAGGCTGGTCAGCATCGTTACGCCGGATGGCGCGACGTATGCCTGGGGCCTCGACGCCATGGACCGCATGACCGCCTTCACGAACGCCTCCGGCGCGGTATGGACGTTCGCCTATGACGCCAACGGCAACCGGACGTCCGTCAGCGGTCCTAACGGCGGCACGCAGTTCCTGACATATGACATCCTCGACCGCCAAACCGTCAGGAAGGGGCGCACCGGCGGGGAAACGTCCTGCGCCTACGACGGACGCGGCCGCCTCGCGACCTTGACGGATGCCGGCGGCAGGCAGACCAGCTACGGCTTCGACGCGCGCGGCTGGACCACCAACCTCACCGTGGCGGGGCGCTCATGGTCCTACGTCTATGATCGCGAGGGCGTGCTGACGCGCGCCGTCACCCCGCTGGGCCATGCGACGGCTTTCGGCGTGGACGGGGTGGGTCGCGTGACGTCGGTCACAAACGCGCTTGGGCATGCCGCGCAGTTCACTTACGACGCCCTCGGGCGCCTGACCATCGCCACCGATCCGCTCGGACGCGCCGTAACCAACGACTACGACGCCTGGGGCCGACGTGTGCGTGTGGCCGACCGCCGCGGGGAGGCGCGCTACGCCTACGACGCCCTGGGGGCGCTGACCAACATCGCGGACCTGGCCGGACAGTCCTGGCGACTCTCACGCACGGTCGAAGGACGCCTGCGGAGCCTGACCGATCCGCTGGGCGGAGTATCGCACTACGGCTACGACGTCAGCGGCAGGCTGTCCGTCCTGACCAACGCCTCCGGACAGTCCCTGACGTATCAGTACGATGCCGCGGGACGCGTGACCAACGCCGTTGACTCCACCGGTTCGCGCCTCGCCATCGGCTACGACGCGGAAGACCAGGTGGTGATTGCCGCGGGCGAGACCTTCGCCTACGATCTCGACGGCCGGATGACCAACCAATGCTTTGCCGACGGCGCCCGCGTCTCCTGCCGGTATGACGCGGCCGGGTTGATGACCAACGTCTGTCTGCCCGGCGGAGTGGCGGTTTCCTACGAGTATGACGACCGGCACTTGCTGTCGGAGGTGCGCGACAATCTCGGCACCGTCCTTCTTTTCAGCCATGACGACGACGGGCGTCTGACCACGATCGCGCGGCCGGGTTGCGTGGACAGTGTCTACGGCTGGAACGCGGCGGGTTGCGCCACCAGTCTGCAACACGGCGCCATCGCTGCGGTGCGGCGTTCACTCGACGCCGCGGGCGGCGTCACCGCCGAGACGCGCACGCAACCGCTCGAGCCCGCGCCGGACGTGGCGCAGCAGCAGAGCTTCACCTACGACGCAGCGTCGCGGATTGCGTCGCCCGGGTATGCCTGCGACGCGGCGGGACGCGTCACCAACCTGAACGGCATGGCGTGTGGCTGGGATGCCTGGAACCGGCTGGCGCGGGCCGGCGCGACGAGTTTCAGCTACACCGCGCGGGGCCGGCTTGCGGCGCGGAGATCCGGCGGGGCGACGAACCGTTTCTATCATGCCGAGGCCCTTGGTGGCGTGTTGGTGGCGGAAGCCGGCGAAGGCGCCGTTTCGCGGTGTTACGTGCATACGCCTTCCGGCCGCTTGCTCTACCGGGTGGACACGTCTGGCGGCGGCGAGGTCCACCACTACCTGTTCGACCTGTCCGGCAACGCGATGGCGCTCGTCACGACGGGGGGCGTGGTCGCGGCGGCCTACGCGCTCGATCCCTACGGCGTGCCACTGGCGCAGAGCGGTCTGGTGTCGGTTGTGGATCAACCGTTCACGTTCGGCGGCGAACGGGGTGTCCGGCGCGAGGGCGGCGATGGCCTATACCTGGCCGGCGCCCGCTGGTACGACGCCCGCACGGCGCGCTTCCTGTCGCCGGAACCGGTGTGGCCGGATCCCGGCGCTCCGGCGCTGCTCAATCCCTTTCAGTATGCGCTTGGCGATCCCGTCTCGCGTTCCGACGCGGACGGGCGGCAGCCGCGATACGCGGGCATGAGCGTTGCCCTGGCCGAAGCGAGAAGGCTGCATGGCACCTATCAGGATGCCGAAAAAGGACTGGAGACGCGCTTGGACGGCATCGCCACGCCCTTTGCGCGTCAGGTGTGCAGCTACGAGACCGCCATCTACTTGATGGAGAAGTCCATGAATCCTCCCGACGGGGCAAGTTCTCCTTATATGATCGGGCCAGAACCCAGAGAGCTGGACG
>CAYVKQ010000146.1:0-7472 GCA_964451945.1 uncultured Lentisphaerales bacterium | reverse complement strand
ACGGACAGGACTTCGGGAACGCGCCGGGTTCGGGGGGAAGCGTCTACCTGCGGACTGGACACCTGGCCGGCGGCGGTGCCATCCGCGCCCACGGCGGCGCGTCCAGCAACGAGGGCAACGCCGGCGGCGGGCGCGTGGCGGTCGTGCTGACCGCGCCCGGCGCCGATTTCAGCCTGTGGTCCGGGTCGGTCACGGCGCGGGCCAACAAAGGCCCCTACGGCCCCGGCGGGGCGGGAACGGTCTACTTCGCCGCCGCTGGCGTTCCCGAAGGCGCCGGCGATGTGATCGTGGACAACGGGTCGCTCGTCGTCAACATGAACTACGCGAGCCTGCCGGCCTATCTCACGCCCTCGGAAGACCTGCGCCAGACCGCCTGGCAGACGCACAACAAGGCGCGGATCGGCCTGACCACCAATGCCGCCGTGCGCGCCCTGAAGCTGAACAGCGACGGCGTGCTGGAGCTCGCCGGGTACACGCTGACGGTCAAAACCTTCACGTTCGGGGGCAAGACCTATTCTTCTGGCGTCTTCACGCCGGCGTCCGTCAGCCAGCTGACGGATGCCGCGGGCGGCGGACAGGTTGTCGTCAACGGGTCGAAGGGAACGCTTTTTATGGTCCGATAACAATAGGGGAGAGTGCGCGATGAACAGGATGAAGCTGTCGTTTTGGGTTGCCGCGTGCGCCTGCCTGGCGCTGACGGGAGGCGCGCAGGAGGTGCTGCGGGGCGAGCCGCTCAAGCCCATGGGGCACGACGAGCTGGTGGCCGACCGGCTCAAGGATTTCTTCACGCGCCAGGACACCGAGCGCTTCGACCCGGCCTTCACGCCCGATCCGGCGCGCTGGGTGGCGCTCGACCTGGCGCCATTGTGCAACATGGGCGTGTTCGGCGGCGACGGTCCAAAGTGCCCAGTACAATTGCCTTTCATGCGGACCGGAAACCGGACGTTCTACGGCGTCCCCTGCCGCCTGATCGATCCCGCCGCCAACGGCGGCCGCGACGCCGTCGCGCTGGCGTCGGCACGGCTGCAGCCCAGGATCCTTCCCGACTCGGTGACGATCCCGGTGGGGCGGCGCCTGGAACAGCTCTACGTGCTCCTGGCCTCGTACTACACCAGCGCGGGAGGCGAGCAGTTCTTCCGTCTCGACTACGCCGACGGCAGCCACCACCTCTTCCCGGTCGTCGGCAAGGTCGACACCGGCGACTGGTGGCATCCCGACACCCGCGTCTACAGCGCGACCACCCGCTGCGTGCTGGCGCCCGCCGCCGAGGCGAGCAAGACCAACTTCCGCAACCTGCACCTGATCCGCCGCGACAACCCGCACCCCGAAAAGGAGATCGCCAGCGTTACGGTCAAGACCGACCTCGCGGGCGAGATGGCGTTCCTGGTCGTCGCCGTCACCGGCTACGCCGCGGGCGAGTGAGGCGCGGCCCGCCGGGACGGCGGGCCTTGCCTTGCGTGCCAGCGGGGTAGGGGCTCGCCAGCCAGGTAGGGCGCGGCGTCCCGCCGCGCCGCGGGGCGTGTTGAAACGGAGGAGATCATGGCTCCAAGACAAACGAGAATGCTGCAAGACCCGCTCCGCGGCCCGCGGGGACGCCCGCCCTCCAGCGCGGGAACTGGCGGTTTCCAGAGCTGGAGGGACGACCTCCGTGTCGTCCGCTTGGGTTGTGCCTGCGTTTCGATGGTCTGTCTCGCCGCGTCTTGGCCCGCGGCCGCGGTCCAAGACGCGCCTCCCTGGCTGCCCGGCGGATGGGCCTGCCGGCGCGAGATCCGCATCGAAGAGGGGTTCTATTTCCTGGGCGATGACTTGCGCGATTTTCCGCTCCAGGTCGCGATTGACGCTGCCGATGATCCCGTCTTCGCCCGCGCGTGCGCCGATGGCCACTTCCGCTTTAGAGCCGCCGACGGCGTCACTCCGCTCGACCACGAGACGGAGCTGTTCCAGACCGGTGCCGCGTCGTGCCGCCTGGTCTGCTGGGTGCGCATCCCCCTGATCCGCGCCGAAGGCGACACCCGCTTCTATCTCTACTACGGCAACCCGAACGCCTATGCTCCGGCCACCGCCGCCGCGCGCGGCGTCTGGACCAACGGCTATGCGGGCGTCTGGCACTTCGGCGGCGCGACTCCCGAAACCGTGGGGCGCAGCGCGACCGGCCGCGGCGACGGCACGGTCAGCCGCGGCACGGTCGAGCCCGCCGCGCCGGGGGTGGTCGGAACGGGCGTCCGTTTCGGCGCCGACGGCCTCATCGATTGCGGGCCGCTGCCGGGCATCGAAGCGCTCTGGCGGTCGGCCGCGGTGCCTGTCCCCGAAGCGCAGGCGACGCGGCCCGGCGCGATCTGGCAGTCGTTCACGCTCGAGACGTGGATCCGCTACGAGGAACATCCCGAGCGGGGGGCGCGGGCGACGCGCGGCATCCTCTCGCCGCCGCACTTCCCGCTCTTCCGCCACGAGGCCTGGCGCTGGCAGGGGCAGTTCGCGCCTCCGGGCGCCGCCTCTTTGCATGTCTTCTCCCGCGACCCCTATCCCGAGGGCGAGTGGCGCCACCTGGCGCTGCGCTACGACGCGCCGCGCGGCGAACTCGCCCTCTTTGTCGACGGCGCGCTGGCGGCCGGAGGCGCGGGCCTTGCGGTCGTCTCGGCGGTCGCCGCGGAACTGGCTCCGTTTTCACGGCCGATGACGATCGGCGACGACCGCATCGGCACGCTCGACGAGGCGCGGTTCTCGGTTGTGGCCCGCTCCGACGATTGGCTGCGTCTGAGCTACCTCAACCAGAAATCGCCGCAGTTGCGCATCCGTGTCGGCAAGCAGGAGGAACGATGAAAATCCGCGGTGTCGCCTATTACCCCGAAGCGTGGCCCCGGGAGCGCTGGGACGAGGATATCGCCCTGATGCGCGCCGCCGGCATCAACCTGGTGCGCATGGGCGAGTTCGCCTGGGCGCGCTTCGAGCCCGGGGAGGACCGCTACGACCTCGGCTGGTGGACCGACATCTGCGACCGCATGCGGCGGGCGGAGATCCAGGTGCTCGCCTGCACGCCGAGCGCCGCGCCGCCGGCCTGGCTGACGTCGCGCCATCCCGGGGTGCTGGCCGTGGCCGCCGACGGCTCGCGGCCGCCGCACGGCATCCGCCGCCACTATTGCCCCAATGCGCCGCACTACCGCGAACGCGCCGCGAAGGTCAACCGCCGGATCGCCGACGCGGTGCGCGGCAACCCGGCGGTGATCGCCTGGCAGATCGACAACGAGATCGCGCCCGAACCGTTCCTCTGCCACTGCGAGGTCTGCGCGGCGGGCTTCCGCGAGTGGCTCCGGGCGCGCTACGGCACGCTGGCCGCGCTCAACGACGCCTGGGGCAACGCCTTCTGGTCGGGCGACTTCTCCGACTGGGAGCAGATCCGCCCGCCGCGCTACCGCCCCTCGTGGCGGCTCGACTACCAGCGGTTCCAGGATGTTTCGTTCCGCGATTTCATCCAGGGACAGGCCGCCGCGCTGCGCGCCGTCCGCGCCGACTGGACGGTGCTCGCCAACCTGTGGGTCGGGCTCAACCCGATCGCCGACGCCGCGCTGCTCAACGAGGGGCTCGATGTGGCGGCGTACGACGGCTACTGGGACTGCTACGCGTCGCGCGAGCACTACTCCGCCATCTGGGACCTCTACCGCAACATCGCGCCCGCGCGGCGCCCCTTCTGGCTGGCCGAGACGGGGGCGTGGAACCCCTGCCGCACCGTGGCCGACGGCCGCCGCGCGCTGCGTCCCTGGGCCTTCGAGGCCTTCGCCAAAGGGGCCGAGGCGCACGTCTTCTTCCGCTGGCGGCAGTCCCGCATGGGCGAGGAGCAGCATCCCGCGATCCTCGATTGGAGCGGACGTCCCGGGCGGACCTACGACCAGGTGCGGGCGCTCTTCCACGAGTTCCGCGGCCTGGAGCCGCGGATGCGCGGCCTGCCGCTGCCGCAGCCCGAGGTCGCGATCCTCTACGACTACGACACCGCCGCGCTGCTGCACGTCACCGAGGGCACCGACGGCGGCACGCCGCACAACGACCACGTCGCCGCGACCGCCGCCGCCCTCGGCCGGATGCAGGTGGTCCCCGACATCCTGCCGGCGCGGCCAGGGCTCTCGCTCGCCCCCTACCGCCTGGTGGTGCTGCCGTCGCTCGAAATGGCCGACCCCTGGCTGGCGGCGGCGCTCGACGCGTTCGCCGCCGCCGGCGGCGTGGTGCTGGCGCAGACGCGGCTGGCGACGCGCGACCGCAACGGCAAGTTCCTCACCGACCCGATGCCGGTCGGCCTGACCGCCCTGTTCGGCGTCGATGTGCGCGAACGGTGCCGCGTGGAACGGCGCCACCGCCGCTGGAGCGACCCCGACGCCCGCGTCGCCGTCGACTGCGGCGGCCTGGCGGACGGCGGGGCCGCGTCCGTCGCCGGGATCGGCGTGATGGAGATGCTCGAAACCGGCGGCGCATGCACGGTCCTGGGGCGCTACGCCTCGGGCAACTTCAGCGGCGCAGCGGCGCTCACCGAGCGGGCGCACGGCCGCGGCGCCGCGATCTACCAGGGATGCCTGCTGGAGGAGGAGGCGACCGCCCGGGTGCTCGCCCACGCGCTGCGCCGCGCCGCGGTCGCCGTGCCGCCGCCGACGCCGCCGGGGATCGAGATCATCCCGCGTCCCCCCTTCCGCTTCTATCTCAACCACACGGACCAGCCGGCCGGGGTGCCGCTGATCCGGCCGGGGCGCGCCCTCGTTGGATCGGTCGAGTCGGGTCGCGCGGCGCTCGAACCGTTCGGCGTGTGCGTGATCGAGGAGGACGCATGAGAGCAAGGCGGCTCTTGCAAAAACCCTGCGTGGCACGGGCGTCCCGCCCGTGAAACACGGGCAAGATGCCCGTGCCACACTTGGGGAGGCTCGGAGGATCGGACACATGGATGCGGTCTGGCAAAAAGACGGAACCTTGGATCTGGGCGGCGGCGTGCTGCGGCTGGACGCCGCGCCGACGCTGCTGACCGACGGGTGCATCCCCGTTTCACTGACTTGGGAATGCGCGGTGGCCGGCGCGTCAGCGGCAGCGCCGACACTGCGTGGCGGCGGGGAGGGCGATGGTGGCCGCCGTGCAACGTCGGCCCCACTGGCTGGCGCCCCGGCGGAGGCGGCAGGAGTGGCGCCGACACTGCTGGCCGACGGCGCGCGCATCTACCGCGCCGACGGCGTCACGCTGACCCGCCGCCTCGCCGCCGCGGACGACGGCTGGCTGCGGCTGGAGACGCGCCTCGACGCGGAGCGGCCGCTGCGCGTGGTCCGGTTCGCCGAAGGGTTCCACGCCGCGATCGCCAACCCCGACTACGTGTGGAGCCCCGCGCTCGCCCCCGAACCGGGCGACACCCAGGGCGACCACGCCTTCCGCGCGCCGGCGCTGATCCTCCACCGCGCCCCCTGCGCCGTGGCGCTGGTGCCCGACCTCGGGCCGCTCGGCGCCATCCGCCACAGCGACCTGCCGCCGCCCGGCAGCGAAACACCGCCCGCGCCGCAGATCAAGGGGTTCGCCGACCTCGCGCGCTGCGGCGCCGACGGCTACCGCCTGGAGCACGGGCTGGCGAACTACACCATCCGCGCCCATGTCTACTACGCCTTCAGCGGCGTGCCCTTCGACCTGCCGGCGGGCGCCTCGCTGACGACCGCCTGCTACCTCCGCGTTTCCAATGCATGGCGCGATCCGCTCGACATCGGCTACGTGCCGCGCTTTTTGTGGCGGACCTTCGCCGGACCCGGCGTCGCCTCGGCGCGGCCGCAGATGCGCCCGTTCGACGTCTACAGCGCCAAGTCCTTCGCCGCGGTCGAGGCCGCGGGCGACCTCCCCGCGGTGACCCTCCCCGACGGCACGCGCGGCGTCGCGTACGTCAACGGCTACGTCCGTTCGCTCGCGGTTCCGCGCCACACCTATTTCAACATTCCCGCCGGCTGCATGTGGTTCAGCGCCTGGTTCAACGGACTGCGCGTCGCGCTGGGGATGCGGCTCCACGCGGAGCGGGCCGGCGGCGACGGCGCCGCCCGCCTGGTCGAAACCGCCGACGGCATCCGCAACGTGCTGCAGCGGGCGCCCGATCCGTCGGGCCGCGGCTGGATTCCGCAGCTTTTCCACAGCCATACCCGCGCCTGGCACAACAGCGTGCCGCGCCTGACGCCCGCCGGCGACGCCAGCGGCTTCGACGTCTCGGCCTCGGCCCACACCGGTATGCTGATGCTCGCCTGGCACCGCCTGGTGGAGCCCGACGCCGCCTTCCTCGACCGCTGCCAACGCCTCGGGGCGGCGCTGTGCGCGGTGCAGAGCGCGGCCGGCGGCTTTCCCGCCTTTGTCCGCGCCGACGGGTCGCCCGCGCCCGAGCTGGCCGACAGCGGCCACAGCGGCATGGCGGCCTGGTTCCTGGCGGATCTGGCGGAGGCGACGGGCGATCCCGGCGCGCGCGCCGCCGCGCTGCGCGCCTGCCGCTTCTTCGACGAGGTCGCCATTCCCGAAAGCCGCTTCCAGGATTTCGAAACTTATTTCTCCTGCTCCGAAAAGCCGCTCGATTTCTTCGACGCGCGCACCGGGCAGAAACCGCAGAACACCCTGCCCGTCTTCTGGATGGCGCAGACGCTGCTGCGGGCGGCGGAATGGGGTGACGACGACGCCCGCTGGATGGCGGCGGCGCGGCGCTGTCTCGACCGTCTCGCGCTCTACCAGCAGGTTTGGTCGCCGCCGTTCCTCCAGGGCTATGTCTTCGGCGGCTTCGGCGTGATGAACACCGACGGCGAGTGGAACGACATGCGGCAGCCCAAATTCGCCCACGCCTACCTGCGCGCCTACGAGCGGAGCGGCCTGCGCGAGGACTTCGAGCGCGGCGCCGCGGCGCTGCGCGCCGGCTACCTGCTCTACTGCGACCCGCTGCACCGCGAGATCAATCCGCAGCGCTTTATGCACTTCCGCGAAGGGCTCATGCCCGAGAACTACGCCCACTGCGGCCCCAACGAACGCCACGCCGTGATGTCCGGCTTCGACTGGGGCTCGGGAATGCAGGCGGCGATGTGCGAGCTGGCGCTGCGGCGGTACGGCGGGCTGTTCGTCCACGCCGGCCACCGCCACGCCTTCGGCCTCGACGGCTGCCTGGTGCGCGCGGCGGCGTTCGACGACGACGGCGCGACCCTGCGCGTGCGCGAGGCGATCGGTGTCGCGCGCACCGTCGCGATCGTCGTGCGGCGCGGCGGCGCGGCGGCGCGGACAACCGTCCGCCTGGAGGCCGGCGCGGAACAGGAGATTCGACTACGCTGGTCCGACCTGGCGTTCGGGAGCGCATGACAGCTGCCATGCGCCCAAACCCCACCCTACGGCTCGCGGGGACGCTCGCCCTCCAGCGCGGGAACCAGCGTTTTCCTGGAACTGGAGGGCGAGTGCCTTACAAACCAACAACAGCAATAAAGAACAAGTTCTTGCACCACGAAGGC
>CAYVKQ010000145.1:0-7496 GCA_964451945.1 uncultured Lentisphaerales bacterium | reverse complement strand
GGCTGCTTCGATGCCGTCGACGTTGGCGCGGATGATCGACCCCAGCCGCGCCGCCGGGAGGCCGAGGTCCGAGAGCACCGTCCGCTTGGGCGTGACGCGGATTTCGGGCTTGGGATCGCGGACGGTCGAGTCGAGCTGGTCCACGCCAGGCAGGGTGCGCGCCGCGTCGCGGACCGCCGTCGCCGCCGCTTCCAGCGTGTCGAGGTTCTCGCCCGAAAGGTTGTAGTCGATCTGGAAGCTCTGGCCACCGAACTTGCCGGGCATCGACACCGAGATGCGGGCGTCGGTCTCGTCCGCGAGCAGCGCGCGGATCTCGCCAAGCCGCTCGTGAATCGTCCAGTCGCGCTTCATCTTCGATTTGAAGAACATCTCGATCTGTCCCATGTAGACGCCCTCGTTCGCCTGGCCGCCCATCGATTCGGCCTTGCCGGCGGTGGTCAGCACGTGCTCCCGGTCGGAGAAGGCGAGCAACCGCTCCTGGATCGCGGTAATGCGGCCGACCGTTTTCTCGAGATCGTAATAGGGTGGGAACTCGACGCGGATGAAGACGCGCCCCTTGTCGTCGTTCTCGAAGAACGTGAAGCCGAGGCGCGAGCCGCCGAATTTCAGGGTCAGGAGGAAGAGCGCGGCGAAGCCGACGACGATCGGCAGGTTGAGGGTCTTGTGGTTGGCGATGCGGCGGATCACCGCCGTGTAGCGCGTGGCAAAGTGTTGGAAGCCGCGGTCCCATCGCTTGCCGAAGCGGGCGAAGACGTTGTCCCTGCGCTGGCTCGCCCCTTGCAGCAGCATGGCGCAGAGGATCGGCGTGAGGGTGAAGCTGATCAGGATCGAGGCGGCGTTGACGATCAGGGTGGTGACGGCGAAGGCACCGAGCATCTTTCCCACCAGACTCGACATCATCGACAGCGGCAGCATCACCACCACGTTGGTGCCGGCCGAGGCGAGCACGGCGACCGTCACCTCCGAGGTGCCGATGCGGGCCGCTTCCCAGTGGTCGTCCATGGTGTCGAATTTGGAGACGATGTTTTCGAGCACGACAATGGAGTTCGACACCAGCACGCCGGTCGACAGTCCGATCGCCAGCAGCGTCACGGTGTTGAGCGACTGCCCCGCCACCTGCATGAAGAAGAGGCTGATGACCACCGTCACCGGCATGGTGATCGCCACGACCACGGTCGTGCGGATGTTCACCAGGAACACGAACAGGATCGCCGCGCACAGCAGGATCGCCTGCCAGACGCTCTCCACGGCCGAGTCGACCGAGGCGACCACGCTCTCGGACTCGTCCGAAATCCAGGTCAGATCCATGCCGCCCGGCAGGTTCCGGCCGATTTCTCCGAAGCGCTTGCGCACCTCGTTGACCACCGAGACGGTGTTGCCCTCGGCTTTCTTCACCACCTTGAGCACCACGCCCCGGCGGCCGTCGAGGATCGCGCGCTGGCGGACCTCCTCGGTGGCGAAGCGGACCGTGCCCAGGTCGCCGAGGCGGCGGCGCGCGCCGCCGCGGTTGGCGACTTCGAGCGCCGCGATGTCGGCGACGTTTTCGTATTCGGCGTCGAAGCGGACGGTGAATTCGTCGCCCGCCGTGCGCACCCGCCCGCCTGGGAGCGAGAGGACGGCGCCCTGCAGCGCCGCCACCACGTCGAAGCTGGTCAGCCCCGCCGCCGCCAGAGCGTCGCGGTCTAGCTCGACCCAGACCTCGCGCTCGTTGCCGCCGATCACCTGCACCTCGGCCACGCCAGGGACAGTGGCGAAGCGGTCGGCGATCGTGTTGTCGGCGTAGTCGTACAGGTCGTCGACCGGCGCATCGCCGGAGAGGAAGATGTTGACGATCGGCATGGAGTTGATGTTGATCTTCTGGATGATCGGCCGGTCGGCGTCGTCCGGCAGGTCGTCGAGCACGGCGTCGACCTTTTCGCGTACCTCCTGCGCCGCCACGTCGACATCGACGCCGACATTGAACTCCAGAACAACCTGGTTGACGTTTTCGAGGCTCGACGACTCGATGTGACGCAGGCCGTCGATTCCCGAGACGGCGTCCTCGATGTGCTTGCTGACGTCCTTCTCGATGTCCTCGGGCGAGGCGCCGATCCAGGTGGTGACGACGGTGACGTAGGGGATGTCGACCTTCGGCATGTCCTCCAGCGACAGCTTGCGGAAGGCGTTCAGACCGAGGCCGAGCAGCGCGATGAGCAGGCAGCTCATGGCGATCGGGCGTTTGGTGGATGCGGTGGCGAGGAACATGACGGTTCTCCGAAAAGGCGGACGAAATCAGCGGACGTCAACGGGGGCGCCGTCGCGAAGCTGCGTCTGCCCTTCACTGACGACTTGCGCGCCCGGTTCGAGGCCGCTCAGAATCTCGGTCCAGCCGTCGTTCTGCAACCCGGTGGTCACCGCCGTCTGGACAGCGACGCCGTCGCGCACGGCAAACACCACCTCGCGGCCGCCACGGGCGAGCACCGCTGCCGTCGGCACGCCGATCCCCTGGCGCGTCTCGAAGACGAGGGTGACGTCGGCCATGGCGCCGGGGACGGCGGCGCCGGAGGCGTCGCGGACCGCGCCCTTGATCTCGAACGTGCGCAGCACCGGGTTGATCGTGGGGCTGCGGTAGGTGATCGGATAGATGCCGGCCGCGCGTCCGTTGACCGCCAGGCGGAAGGTCGTCTCCCCCGGCGTGATGTCGGGATAGTACTGCGCGGGGATGAAGGCGGCTGCCTCGATCGAGTCGAGGTCCACGATCGTGAGCAGGGCGCGTCCGACAGCCATCTGTTCGCCCGGTTCGGCGTCGCGCCGGCTCACCACCCCCGAGAGCGGCGCGATCCCTCGCGCGTCGTCGAGGTTTTTGCGTGCGATGGCCAGCGCCGCCGCCGCCTGGCCGGCCTGGCTCTGCGCCAGCGCCATCTGGGCCTCGGCCACGGCGATGCCCGCCCGCGCCTGCCGGTGGAGCGTGTCGGCGGTCTCGAATTCGTTGTCGCTGACTTTCTTCTCCTTGTGCAGGCGCTCGTAGCGCGCGAAATCGAGCGCGGCCTTGCGCGCCTCGGCCTCGACCCGCTCGCGCGAAGCCCGCGCCACGGCGAGGCCGGCCCTGGCGACATCGAGGTTCTGCTCGGCGGCCGTCACCGCGTTGGAGAGCGCCACCGGGTCGATCTGGAAGAGGCGCGTCTCGCCCGCCGTCACGCGGTCGCCCTCGTCGACCCAGATCGCGTCGAGGTTGCCCGCGACGCGCGCCGCCACGTTGGCGAAGGTCTTGGCCTCGAGCGTCCCCTGCACCGTGAGGCGCCGCTCGAAGACGCGGTTGGTCGCCGCCACGGCGCGGACGGTGATGGCGCTCGCCGCGGCGGGGTCCGCGGCGGCGGCGGGCTTGCCCTTGCCGCAGCCGGCGGCGGCCGCGGCGATGAGGGAGAGGGAGAGCAGGGAGAGAGGTGTTTTCATGGGTGTGCGTGTGTAGGTGTGGGTGTGCGCGTTCATTTTGTTTCAGGCAGTGGCGTGGCGCCCAGGGCCAGTTCGAGACCGGCGGCGGCGAGCCGTTCCTGGTAGCGGCTTTGCACCAGCGCCACCTGCGCCAGGTCCATGGCGGCGCGGGCGTCGAGGGCGTCGCCGAGGGGGATCAGCCCCTCGCGGCTGCGGGCGTCGTAGTCGGCCGCTTTGGCAGCGGCGACGTCGTAGGCGCGCTGGCGCAGCCGCGCCGCTTCGGTGGCGTCGCGCAACGCCGCCTCGGCGGCGATCACCTGGATCATGACATTCAGAAACGCCTCCTCGCGGTCGAACACGCGCTGCCGCCGCTCGACCTTCGCCGCGCGGTAGCGCGCGACGTTGGCCAGTCCGTCGAAGAGCGTCCACACGCCGTTCAGCCCGCTGACCCAGTTCGCGGCATGGTCGGCGAAGGCGTTGCCGGTCCAGGTGCCGGAAGAGAAAAGCGAGAGCGTGGGCAGGAAGGCGCAGAACGCCTGGCGCACACGGTGCTCCCCGATCACGACCTGGCGGTCGGCCATGGCGAGGGCGGGATGGCGTTCCAGCGCCTGCAGCACCAGCGCCTCCACCGAGTTCGTAAAGGCGGCCTGCGCGCCGAGCTCGCCGGAGAGGATGATGGAGGCGTCGGGCGCGAGCCCGATTCCAACCAGCAGCTCGCCGCGCGCCACGCCGAGGCGGCGGCGGGCGCGGTTCAGTTCGGCTTCGCGCGCCTCGGCCTGGAAGCGGGCCTGGTCGGCTTCCCACCGCTGGAAGAACCCCTCGCCGGCGAGTCCGATGATCCGGTCGGCGTTTTCGCGCGCCGCCCGGAGCTGGGTTTCGAGCGCGGCGGCCGTCTCCTGCGCCACCAGGACCTCGCAGTAGTCCAGGGTTGTCTGCAGCACGATCCCCTGGCGCACATAGTACGCGGCCGTTTCCGCCGTGGCGTGCCCCTGGCGGGCGGCGGCATAGAGGAACCAGGTCGACGGCATGAAGATCGGCAGGCCGATCTCCAGACCCGCCGTCGAAAACCGGCGCTCGGTCATGACGTTGGGCTGCTTGGCGTAGGAGGTGTAGCCGGCGGTGGCGGCGACCGTCGGCAGGAAGGCGGTGAAGGCAACGTTCTTGCCGATGCGGTTCAGCTCCGTCCGCAGATCGGCCTGCCGCGCCGCGTAGCTGTTGGTCATGGCGATGCGGATGCAGTCGCCGAGCGCCAAAGGCCGCGCCGGCAGCTCGCCGGAAAGGCCCGCCAGCGTGTGGGTGAACGCCTCGGTGTGCGCGCGGCGCGCCGCGGCCGGGTCGTAGGCGGCGCACCCGCCCGCCAGCAACAGCGCCAGCGGCAGCGCGCGGGTGGCGCGCGAAACCATCGGGAAACGGGGGGTCATGGGGATCCTTTCACGGGGGAAGACGCCGCGTTCTGGCGTGTCAGGGCCTCGGCGTAGCGGGTGAGATACTGCCGCAGGCGGTCGATCTCGTCGGCGGGGATCTCGGCCAGGGCGCGGGCTTCGAACGCCAGCAGATCCTGCAGCATATCGGCGCTCAGCTTCTGACCGGAGCGGGTCAGCACGACCCGCTTGCGC
The DNA here is from genome assembly GCA_964451945.1 of uncultured Lentisphaerales bacterium. Classification (GTDB taxonomy): domain Bacteria; phylum Verrucomicrobiota; class Kiritimatiellia; order RFP12; family JAAYNR01; genus JAAYNR01. The sequence continues at coordinate 2,469 of CAYVKQ010000145.1, read as the reverse complement.
CGCCGGTCGCTCGGGTGGGGGGCGCGCCGGGCGAGACCGCGCGCCTCGAGCGTGTCGAGGGCGAAGGTCATCGTCTGGCGGGGAAAGAAGGTCACCTCGGCCAGCACCGCAGGCTCGCCGTCCTCGGGATGGACCTGCAAATGGAGCAGCACCATGGCGGCGTTCGAAGGGAGGCGCCACTTCTGGCCGCGCGTCAGAAACGCGTGATGGATGCTGCGCCACAGCGGCAGCATGCTGCTGGCGAAAACGATCGACGGCACCGCCGCCGCGCCGCCGCCGCACTCGTTTTGTTGCCGTTTGGTCTGCATAAGCATTCCGGTTTCAGTTAATTCGGGTCGGGATAATACAATCTGGGACTATCGCTGTCAATCGTTTTGCCTGGAGGGACGACCTCCGTGTCGTCCGCCTGGGCTTCGGGGCTCAGGCAGCATGGCGCCAGCGGGTGGGGCCGACGTTGCACGGCGGCCAACCGCGCCTCCCCGCCGCCACGCAGTGTCGGCGCCACTGCGCCGCACCGATGGAAGCGCGCCAGCCAGTGGGGTTGACGTTGCACGGCGGCCACTCGCGCCCCATGCCGCCACGCAGACAAGCTATTGTTGCGAGCTGGAGACGGGAAAATAGCTGATCGCCGCACTTGAATCAGGCCCCATCGTCAGTCGGCACCCGGAAACAGTTCCGCACAGCCTTCACACAGCCCCGTGCCGCAGCCTTCCACAGTGTCCCCTGTCCTGCCCAGTGTCCTTCCTGTTCCCCTGTCCTTCCGTGAATACAACAAGCAATATTCTGGATGTGGTGATGTGTGTGCATACAGGGCCGATGAAAACTCCGCAACGACGGCAACGGTCTGAGTCATTGCGGCCAGGGCGATTACTTTATCGACGGTTGGGACCAATAGGACTGTTCATCTTTGTTCTCCCTGCCAACGGTGCACCTGACCGGACCTCAAAGGCCGCCGTCAGCGGCGGCCTTTGAGGGTATGCATCAAGGTGCTTGTTCGGCTCTGCTTGGATGATCCATGTCTACTTTCTCGTGCGGAAGCCAGCAAGTGCAGTGCAGTCCACAATGCGGTCAAGCGTCTTCGGCGTGAACACCTTGCCCTTCGTGTGAACGATCATCTGGCGCATGTCTTCGCGGCGGACACCAAAGCCCCTCCCGGCCAGGCAGGCTACAACCTGATATGCGGGTTTCCCGTCGCGCGTGCGTTGCTCGGACATCTGGCAAAGGCGGATGATCCGTGTTGCCTTGTCCCTTGCGGTCCCGTCATCTTCGGTCAGCTTTGCCTCGATGATCACGGCAGCATGAAACTCGTCCGGGATGATAAAGTCGGGGGCCTGGTCAAAACCAGCAAGACGCTCCGCCCTTTTCGTCTTGCGGAACGTGACACCCGCCGATACCAACTGCTCCTCGATGGCGCACTCCAAACCATCACCGACTAATTCGCTTACGGAGTCACGATGCCCGGCAAAGGGTCTTCCAAGAAATCGCTCGTAAAGCAACATCGCGTAGGGAGCACCCAAACCCGCAAGTTGGCGCACGGAGGAGAGCCCATCGAGACTGTCGGCCTTGCAGAAGCGGTGTAGCCGGTCCGGCGGCACATCGGGGCAGCCGTCTTCAATCAGTTCGCAGGCGGTTTCGATGAGAGCGAGAATCCTCGCGCGTGTCGCAGCGCCTGGCTTGAGTGGCCGGTCAGGCTGCGTCCTAATGTTGCGGTCGAGCGATCTGGCTGCATTCTGCGGAATATTTACTCCCTTGCGGCTCGACGCAATGTAGGCCCATTCAGGTGGTGTGAACCCCAGGATTGTCCTCAGTACGGTAAGAACAACCGGGCGTTCGAGCGCAGCATTGAAGACCCGGGACGCAGTGAACAGTGCAAAGCCCTCTGTCGCACTCTTGAGTGCCTCATAGCCAGATGCAAACACGGCGTACTCCAGGAAACCCTCCCCTTTGGGCATGACGAGAAACTCGGAAGCAAGACTCGAGAATACGGCATCAACGTATGCCTCTGGGCTGGCCAGTACGTCTTCGCGACCGGCTTCAAAAGGGTATTTCATGCTCGTTCTCCGAAGTTTCGCGCACCATGCCGACCGGGGTCCATTCTTGCACGTGCGGCGCGCTTGTGAAAGATGCTTCCAGGCCCGTCAAGACAGCTGCGAGACCTCCGAAACTGGAGAACCACGATTGCACCGCCGTCATCTTCTCCAGTGTTTTCGAATCTCGTTTCCAGGTTGTTCGAAGGTTCCACACGGCCATCCGCGTCATGTGGCCACACGCGATGCAACGGATATCCCCCTGCGTTGCCTTCAGACCGCCGTCGGCCAAGGCACTGATGTCCTGCCGAATGAGGCCGACGAGTTCCGTCGTCGTGCCCACTATCCACCGTCGTGGCACGATTCCCGTTTGGCGACAGACGAACACAGTGTCAACCACGGAGGAGTTCGTTCCATTGATATGGATCGAGGCTCCCATCTC
>CAYVKQ010000144.1:4729-7501 GCA_964451945.1 uncultured Lentisphaerales bacterium | reverse complement strand
AGGAGATCGGGATGGCGTATGGCCACGAGAAACGGGTCGGATGCTCACGAAACAGAGCCAGCGGGGTATGCCGTTCGCGAGACACCTGGCAAATACAGAACGGAAGAAATCGACCCCGATACCGACCCCGACCCCGAAGGAAAACCATGACCGCCAAAAACTCGGTAGCGGGTCAGCGGAACGGGGATGCGCCTACGGCGCGGGCCGTCCCGGTTTCCCGCTCGACACCTGCGCTTCAATCCGGCACAATAGTTTTTAGTTTAAACCGCATGTTCATGCATGGGGCGCTGCTGCAGAGGATGGATCCGATGGCGGAACTCGACGACAAACTGACCCTGCTGCAAGAGACGCTGCGCCAGTACGGCCGCGTGGCGGTCGCGTTTTCGGGCGGCGTCGACAGCACCCTGCTGCTGAAGGTCGCGGTCGACACCCTCGGCCCGGACAACGTGGTCGCCGTGATCGCCGATTCGCCGACCCTGCCGCGGCGCGAAAAGGCGGAGGCCGAACGCCTGGCCGCCGCGATCGGCGCGACGGCGGTGGCGGTCCCGACTGACGAACTGAGCGACCCGCGCTATGCCGCGAACCCCGCCGACCGCTGCTACTTCTGCAAGCGGGTGATCCTCGCCGCGGTGCGCGCCGAAGCCGCGCGCCGCGGCATCGCCACGCTGCTGGACGGGCAGAACACCGACGATGCCGGCGACTGGCGCCCCGGCGCCCGCGCGGTCCGCGAATGCGGCGCGCACAGTCCGCTGCAGGAGGCCGGACTCGCCAAGGCCGACATCCGCGCCCTCTCCGCGCGCTTTGGCCTGCCGACCGCCGACAAGCCCGCCATGGCCTGTCTTGCCTCGCGCATCCCCTACGGCACGCCGGTCACGCGCGAGACGCTGCGGCGGATCGAGGCGGCCGAAGCGGGCCTGCACGACCTCGGCTTCGCCCTGGTGCGCGTCCGCCACCACGGCGACACCGCCCGCATCGAGGTCGGGGCCGACGCCATCCCGCGCCTGCTCGATCCCGCGATGCGCGCGCGCGCCGCCGCCGCCGTCCGCGCCGCGGGTTACACCTATGCCGCCCTCGACCTCGAAGGCTACCGCACCGGCAGCCTCAACCGGGTGTTGAGACCGGAAGAAGGAAGCCAGGGTTCAGGGAGTTGGGTCGGGCAGACAACGCCTCCCGTACCTTGAACCCCGAGTCCCGAGTCCTGAACCCTGAACCCTGAACCCTGACCCCTGAACTCCTAACCCCTTCCCCCATGACTTTCACCGCCGCCCTCGATGACCTGCTCGCCGGACGCCCCCCCACCGAGGCCGGGCTCGCGCTCCTGCTCGCCTGCGATGCCGCCGACGCGCCACGCCTCTTCGCCGCCGCCGACCGGGTGCGCGCCGAAAACGTGGGCGACGCCGTCCACCTGCGAGGCCTGCTCGAATTCTCCAACATCTGCCGCCGCGATTGCGCCTACTGCGGACTGCGGCGCGGCAACGCCAAGGCCGAACGCTACCGCCTGACCCCCGATGAGATCGTCGCGCTCGCCTGCGAAGCCGAGCAACTCGGCTTTCCCTCGCTGGTGATGCAGTCGGGCGAGGACGCCTGGTTCACCGGACCGCGCCTGGCCGAGATCGTCCGCGCCATCAAATCGCGGACGCGCCTGGCGGTCACGCTGAGCGTCGGCGAGCGCGACGAAGCCGACTACCGCCTCTGGCGCGAAGCCGGCGCCGACCGCTACCTGCTGCGGATCGAGACCACCGACCCGGCGTTGTTCCGGGCGATCCATCCGGACGACGACCTTGAAGAGCGCAAGGCCTGCCTGTTCTCGTTGAAGCGGCTGGGCTACCAGCTCGGGTCGGGGGTGATGGTCGGCCTGCCCGGGCAGACACCGGCGTCGCTCGCCCGGGATGTCCTCTGGCTGCGCGAACTGGGCGCCGAGATGCTGGGGATCGGACCGTTCATCCCCCATCCCGACACGCCGCTGGCGGACGCCGGCGGCGGCACGTTCGAACAGGGGCTGCGCCTCGTCGCGGTGCTGCGGCTCGTCTTTCCCCGCGCCCACATCCCTGCCACCACCGCCATGGCCTCGCTCGATCCACTGGGCCGCGAAAAGGCCCTCCAGTCCGGCGCCAATGTGGTCATGCCCGCCGTCACCCCCACCGCCCGCCGTCCGCTGTACGCCCTCTATCCCGGCAAAATCTGCCTCGACGACAACGCGCACAAATGCCGCGGCTGCATCGAGGCGCGCATCCGCTCGCTCGGCCGCACCATCGCCACCGGCCCCGGCCATGCGTACCGCGTGGCGCAGGCGGAGAAGGCGTGAACGGGGAAGAGGCACAGGGACGAGACGAGGAAGAATAGACGAAGGGTGGGACGAAGGCTGAGACGAAGCGTAGGCGACGAAGTACGGGACGAGGAGTGAGACGAAGTGTGGCGTGACATGGACAGGAGTGGCAGACATGGCAGAACGCTTTGCCCATGAGAAACTGAATGTCTACCAGAAAGGCATGCAGTTCGCGACACTGGTGGACCTTGCCACCGTCGACCCATGTCCGGCAAACCCATCACATGTCGCGGAAGGACGTGACTTGCTCAGGCAGATCGCCGCTATGCTCAGACAACTCTCAAAGACGGCAAGCGATGACGGATAGTGTCTCACACTTCGTCCCACACTTCGTCACTTACGCTTCGTCCCACCCTTCGTCCTCAACACTTCGTCTTCATCGCCAACTCACGGCACATACGCTCCAATGGCACGAAGCCGACGGCGAAGCTCGTCCGGCGCGACCG
>CAYVKQ010000144.1:0-4629 GCA_964451945.1 uncultured Lentisphaerales bacterium | reverse complement strand
GGCACATACGCTCCAATGGCACGAAGCCGACGGCGAAGCTCGTCCGGCGCGACCGCCCGCGGCGTGCCGCCGCTGCCCGCCGCCATCGCCGCCGCCATTCCGGCTGCCTGTCCGGTGATGTAGCACCCGGGCATCACCCGCACCGAGGCCTGCATGGCGCGGTCGGTGCTGATGCAGCGGCCCGCGACCAGCGCGTTGTCCAGCCCCCGGGGCAGCAGCGTGCCGTAGGGGATGCCGTAGCTCTCGCCGTTCCCCAGCCGCATCGTGTTGAACTCCTGCTCGAACCGCTTGTATTCGCGTTCGTCGTTGGGGCGCGCCACGTGGATGTCGACCGGATAGTTGAAGCGGCCGATCTCGTCGTCGAAAACGGCGCGCGTCTTGAACGCCTCCACCTCCAGCACGGCGTCGCCGCCGATGCGGCGCGTCTCGCGGATGCCGAGCATCGCTCCCGTCGTCACCAGGTCCATGCCGCGGTAGCCGCTGCCGAGGTACTCGCGGTAGTAGCGGCCGTACTCGACCAGCGAGCGGCGGCCCCACAGCAGCGCCTCGGTGAGCGAGCGCTCGTCGGTGCCGTCGACGCCGAACGTGTGACCGACGTTGCCGCCGCCGATGTTCTTGCGGATCGCCCAGATGCCGGGCAGGTGCTTGTCGCAGTAGCTGAGCACCCCGTCGCGGAACGCCTCTTCGATGCGGGCGTTCGCCGGCACGCCGCGCAGGTCGCGCCGCACCGCCGCAAAGTCGATATTGGCCCAGAGCGAGCAAAGGGTGCCGGGCATCAGGTTGCCCTCGGCATCCCCCTTCTCGAACGGCGCGCCGGCCCAGGCGCAGAGGTCGCCGTCGCCCGTGGCGTCGATATAGACCTTGGCGCGCACGGCGAAGAGTCCGCTCTTCGCCGCCAGCACGACGCCGGTGATGTGTCCGCCCTCGCATTCGACCGCGACCATCTGCGTGGCGAAGGTGAAGCGCGCGCCCGCTTCGCGCATCAGCTCGTCATAGACCCGCTTCAGGGTCTCGGCCTCGATGGCGAACCCGCCCGTCTTGTCGTAGGACTCGGGCAACTCGCCGGCGCCGCCGGCGGCGATGAGGCGGTCGAGCAGCCGCTCGCCGAAACCGCCCGCCAGGAAGTGGACGCCGTCGCCGAAGCGCATGAAGGCGGGGACCATCCCCGCCGTCCCCGCGCCGCCGAAGCAGACCTGCCCATCGGCCAGGAAGACCGACGCGCCCGCCTGCGCCGCGGTCACCGCCGCCGCGCAGCCCGCCGGACCGCCGCCGGCGACGAAGACATCGACTTCGTGCCGCAGCGGCACGTCCCGCTGAAAAACGATCCGTTCGCTCATTTCTGCGGCACCTCTGGCGCAGCCTTTTCAGCGGCGGCTTTCGCTGCGGCAGCCTTCTCGGCTTTCATCTTCTCGTAGGGGGTCGGACTCTTGGCCGCGCTACTCTCTTTCGCTTTCACGCCCGCGGCTTCCAGCAACTCCTTGAGGTGCTTGACGTACTCCTTGGCCCCTCCCGGACGATAGCCGGTCTGCCCCAGCGTCTTCCCCTCGGCGTCGAGCAGGAAGACGGTCGGAAAGCCCTGCACGCCGTATTTCGCCGCCAGTTCCTCGTTCTGCTTGACGGTCTCCTTGGCGAGCTTCTTGCCCCGCGGGAAATCGGCCTCGAAGAGGATCAGGTTCTCCGCGGCGAAGTTCTGGAATGCCTTCTCGCCGAGCACCTCCTTGTGCAGCCGGACGCACCAGCCGCACCAGTCGCTGCCGGTGAAGAAGGCGAAGATCGGCAGCCCGAAGGCCTTGGCTTCCGCCCGGGCCGTTTCGAAATTGTCGATCCAGCCTTTGCTCTTCTCCACTTTCTTCTCAGCCTGCCCATCGGCTTTCTTCACAGGTTGCGCTTCGACCGCCGCCTGTGCTCCCGCCGCCACCATCGCCGCCATCGCTATCGCAAGCATCCGTTTCATTGAGACCTCCTTTTGTGGTTGTTCTAAACAATGCTTGTTTCTCTTTGTGTTTTCTGCGTTCTTTGTGGTGAATTCTCACATTTGGGGTGCCGCCACCGGAACCCGGCCACCCCGCCGCACCAGCGGCAGCGCGGCCAGCGCGCCGAGGGCGTTGAAGCAGATGTCCTGCGCGTTGTTGATGTAGTCGCCCACTCCGTCGGCCGCGCCAAGAAACGCCACCGCCAGAAATTCGATCACCTCGTTCAGCGCCCCCACCCCCATAGCCGCCAGCGCCGCGAGCAACCGGATCGTGGCCGTCCCCGTGTGCGCATCGCCCCGCAGCGCCACGACCCGCCCCAGCAGCAGGGTGATGACGAAGTAGCACGCCGCGTGGACGAACTGGTCGTAGCGGAGAACGTGGTACGGTTCGGAAACGAGCGGGACGAGGACGAGGTCGTAGAGCCGCGTCCCGTCCAGACGGACGAACCCGCCGCACATGTGCATCACCAGCCAGGCGGTGAACCCCCACAACGCCAGCGGCGGGTAGGCAAACACCCGGTGGCTCCGCTGCACCACCAGGATCAGCACCGTCAGCGTCGCGGCATAGAGCAAAAACTCGGTGTTTCCCCGCAGCAGAAATCCAGCCGTAAAGGCACCCAGAATGCCCCAGTCGAAGAAAAAAGAAGGATGCGGTGCCGATGGCTTCATGTGAACCACATTTCCGTGCAATGCGTCGCTTGGAATGGAATTGTAAAAAATGGGGACCGTCCTGTCAACTTCAGGCTTTACTTCTCCTGCATGCTGTGCAATTTTGGCGATGTTGAACAACAACGCGTGATCAAACAGTTGATCCAAACTGAGAGCCGAGGTGTGCGATGAATCATCCGGACCCATCCAGAATCACCGTGCGCCGCAGCAGCAAACCCGACGGAGTTTCCGCCGAAGTCGACCGCTGCCAGGTATGCGGCGTACCGGTCGGACGGGGCATCACGCATTGCCTGCGCTGCCGCACCATGCGGTCCGTCGTCTCAGGCGAACAGCCCGCCGCGCCCCGCCGCACCTCGCTGTGGCCACTGCTGGCCGCCCTGCTGGCGGCCGGTGTCGCCGCGGCGTGGGTCGTGTCGCGCCGCGCGGCCGTGACGCCGGACGAGCCGGGGGACACCGGCGAAGTCGTTGCCGGTCCGGCCGCGGAGTCGACGCACGCGGGTCCGTCCCGTCCGCCGGCTGCCGCCGCCTCAGTTGCGACTGCTTCGGCCGCCGCGCCGGCGCCTGCGGTCCCGGCCCGTCCGCCGGCCGTCGCACGGCCGGCGACGCCGCGCCCGTCCACGCGCCCGGTCAGACTCAGCGCCACCTGCCGCGCCTGCGGCGGATCTGGCAAGATACGGAGCGGATCCTCCGTCCGTACCTGCCCCATCTGCCGCGGCACGCCGGTCAAAACGCGATGGGTCTCGCCCGACCGGCGGCTCTGCCCGCGCTGCGCCGGCTTCGGCCGCGTGATGGCGATGCGCCACGGCTCCCGCCGTCCAGCGACCTGTCCCGACTGCCGCGGCTGCGGATTGTGCGAGAAGTGAACCGCTATTCCGTCAGCGGACGCCAGTCGTGCACCGCCCAGCGGCCGGTGTAGGCGTCGCGGACCACGGTGACCGCCACCCGCTGGTCGGCGATGACCCTACCCAGCGGCGACAGACGCTGCGCGGCAATAATCACCACATAGAGATTCTGCCGGAACGTCACCCGGTCGGCAAGCCCACGCAACAGGTCCTCGATCACCAGCGACTCGGAGAGCTTCCGGTCGTCGGTCTGCAGCGAGGCGTCGCCGGCGTCGAGCCCGGTCCACTCCTCCGCCAAGCTCGCCGCCACGGCGGGGAGAAGGTTGGAGAAGGTGTTCCAACTGTCGCCTGTCTGCTGCAAGGGAATGCGCGCCGCGAACCAGGCGTTGGTGAGCGTGTCGATGGGGGGGAGGTCGGTCTCCTCCACCGGACGCGAGAGCAACGGCTCGTCGAACAGGCGGGCAATCACCTCGGGATAGGGCGAGTTGGGCTGGATGCGGTCGGCGGCGGCCCGCTCCGGCCGGTTGGTCGGGAAGGCGGTGAAGCGGTCGAGCAGCGCCGCCCCTTCCATTGTGGCGAGCGCCACGGTGACGTTCTGCGTGTGGGCCAGATAGCCCAGTTCGCCCGCCGACTCCAGCGGCCGGTTGGGATGGAAGCGCGGGTATTCGAAACCGGCGGCGAGGTTGGCGTTGCGCGCCCACAGAGTCGGCGAATCGCCGAAATCACCGTCTCCAGCCGCCAGATTGAAGAAGGGGTCGCGCGCCTGCCAGGAGCCGGGCGAGCGCCATTCGACAATATCGATAATATCGACATTATCGATCTCGCTCGCCGTTTCGAGCAGCGCCTCGTCGACGCAGACGTAGCTCGCGGTGTTGGTGCAGAGCAGGTAGAGACGCGGCCAGATGTAGAGTGGCCGGGCCGGCCCCAGCTCGTAGGCGGCAGGATTCTCAACCGGACCTTCGGTGAAGCGAACGAGCTCGTGCGAGGAGGCCACGTGGAACTGCCGTCCCGGCCCGTAGAGCAGAGGAACAACGTTGGTGAAGCCGAAGGGAACGAGATCCTCGCCGGGACCGGGTCCGGGGTCGGTCGCGAGATCGGGCAGGTCGGCCCGGTTGGTGTAGATGCCGACCGCAAGTACCAGGTTCT
>CAYVKQ010000143.1:0-7614 GCA_964451945.1 uncultured Lentisphaerales bacterium | reverse complement strand
AAGTGATTCCCTTCCGTTTTCCGAATTGGCTGAAGTTCGCGGCGGCCGCGGGGGCCGGCCTGCTGCTCAGCAGCCTGGCGTGGAGCCTCACGCTCCGGCGGCAGGTGGCCCGGCGAAGCGCCGAACTCGCCGCGAGCAACCGCCTGCTGCGGCAGGTGATCGAGGACGCGCCCGAGGCGATCATCATCCAGACGCGCGGACGCATCGCCTTTCTCAATCCGGTCGCCTGCACACTCTTCGGCGCGACGTCGCCCGGGCAGCTTCTCGGGCGGGCGGTCATCGATCTCACGCACCCCGATTACCGCGAAACCGTCAAGCGTCATATCGTTCAGGCAAACGAACAGCGGCGGCACGTTCCCCTGGACGAAGAGGTACTTCTGCGGTTGGACGGAACTCCGGTGACGGTTGAGACCATCGCAGTGCCGTTTGTCTATGAAAACGAGAACGGCGCCTTGGTCTTCGCCCGGGACATCACGGGACGGAAACGGCAGGAGCATCTCTATGAAAGCCTGGTGGAGGATATGCCCGCCCTGTTCTGCCGCTACACGCCGGACGGGACGCTGACGTTCGTCAACAGCGCGGTCTGCGCGTTTCAAGGGACGGCGAAAGATGAACTTGTCGGGCAAAACTTCCTGCAGTTGCTTCCAGATCCCCAGCGCATGCGCGTGGAATCCGCCTTCCGGCGTGTGACCCCCGTGAAACCCACGGCGGAATTGACGCATGCGATGCGGCGGGCGGATGGCGCGACCCGGCAGATCCGCTGGGTCAACCGCGCCATCTTCGGGTCAAACGGTCAGATTCAGGAATTCCAGGCGATCGGCATCGACATCACGGACCAACAACGTCTGGAAGAGCGGCTGGCGCAGGCGCACAAAATGGAGACGATCGGGCTGCTCGCGGGTGGCGTCGCGCACGATTTCAACAACGAACTCCAGGCGATTCTCGGCTTTGCCGAGCTGGCGCTGATGCAGACACCCCCGCCGGATCCCCGCGCCTCCGACGTGCAGGAGATCATCGCGGCCGCCGAGCACGCCAAGCGGTTTACCGGACAGCTTCTGGCCTTCAGCAGGAACGCTCCGATGAAGATCAGCGGCATCCAGCTGAACAGCGAGATCGAGGGCCGTCGGCAGATGTTGACGCGTCTCCTGGGCGAAAAGGTCAGAATTCACATCGTGGCGGACAGGAATCTGCCCGGTATTCTGGCCGATGCCGGCCAGATCGAGCAGATGCTGTTGAATCTCGCCGTCAATGCGCGGGACGCGATGCCGGACGGCGGAACCCTGACGATCAATACGTCCTGCCGGGAATTGACGGAAGCCGATTCCCAATACCACCTGGACCTGAAACCCGGCGACTACGCGTGTCTCGCCATCAGTGACACCGGGTGCGGCATTCCTCCCGAAATCCAGAACCGGATCTTCGATCCCTTCTTCACGACCAAGCCCAAAGAGAAAGGCACCGGTCTCGGGCTGTCCACGGTCTACGGAGTGGTTCAACAATTGAAAGGATGGATAGAAGTCTCATCCCAAGTGGGCCGCGGAACAACCTTCTCGCTCTTTTTCCCGGCCGCCGGCGACCGTGCGCAAGAAGGCTCGGCAGAAAACGGATCAGCCGCACATCGGGTGCCCAAAGACAACGAAGCTTGACACGGCGGTCCGGTTCATCGTCCGGTTCATCGTCCTTGTCACATGACGCGCGGTGTGCTATTTTACAGCCGCTTTTCAGGTGTTCCCGGCGGACATGCGAATTCGACGGCATATCCGATACGGTAAAGGGAAGGCGTCTCCAGACCACGCTTCCCTGCTGCGAAAAAGACCGCCGATTCCGGCGGTCTTTTCTTTTTTGAAAGGGTTCAACGTGTTTCTCGATTGTGTGTTTCTGGGGCTTGTTCTGGCGGCGATCAGCGGGCTTCCCGGGCTGGTGTGGCGTCGCACGCCATCGGGAGCCGAGCGGCTGGCGGCAGTGCTGATGGCGGCCGCGGCGCTGTGCGGACTTGCCGGCGCCGCCGGCGGCATCGTCGCCGCGGACGGCGGTGCGCGTCCCTTCCCCTGGCCCGCGATGGGCGGCGGCGCCGTGGGGCTCGACCCCCTCAGCGCTTTCTTCCTGGTCCCGGTTTTCCTGCTGGGCGGTCTCGGTCCGCTCTATGGCCTCGCCTACTGGCCGCAGCGCCGTCACCCCGGCAACGGACGCAAGCTCCGCGCCTGCTGGGGGCTGCTGGTCGCCGGCATGGCGCTGCTGCTGGTCGCCCGCCACGCGCTGGCCTTTCTGCTTGGCTGGGAGTCGATGGCGCTGTCGGCCTATTTCCTGATCGCCGCCGAAGACCGGCGCGCCGAGAGCCGCCAGGCGGGCTGGGTCTACCTGGTCGCGACCCACGTGAGCACGCTGACGCTGCTGGCGCTCTTCGCCCTGTGGCGACGCGCCACCGGTTCGTACGACCTGGCGCCGGCCGCCGCCGGCGACATTGAGGGCGGACGCGCCACCCTCCTCTTCGTGCTTGTCCTCGTCGGTTTCGGCATCAAGGCGGGGCTGATGCCGCTCCACTTCTGGCTTCCCGGCGCGCACGCAAACGCCCCAAGCCACGTCTCGGCGATGATGTCGGGCGTGGTGCTGAAGATGGGGATCTACGGCCTGGTGCGGTGGTCCGCGCTCCTGCCCGAACCGCCCGCCGCGTGGGGCGGAGCATTCGTGACGCTTGGCGCCGTCAGCGGCCTGCTGGGCGTCGTCTTCGCCATCGGCCAGCACGACCTCAAGCGGCTGCTCGCCTACCACAGCGTCGAAAACATCGGCATCATCCTGATGGGGCTCGGCGTCGCCCTGCTCGGGCGGACGTACGACCGCCCCGTGTGGGTGGCGCTGGGGATGGCCGGCTGCCTGCTCCACGTGTGGAACCACAGCCTCTTCAAATCGCTCCTCTTCTTCTGCGCGGGCGCGGTGCTGCACAGCACGGGCACGCGGCAGATCGACCGCCTGGGCGGCCTGGCCAAGCGGATGCCGCAGACCGCCGCGCTGTTTCTCGTCGGCGCGGTGGCGATCTGCGGCCTGCCGCCTTTGAACGGTTTCGTGAGCGAGTGGTTCGTCTACCTCGGGATGCTGCGGACGGCGATTCCGGATGCCCCCGCCGGCATGGGTGCGCTGCTCGGCGTGCCGGTGCTGGCGATGATCGGCGCCCTGGCCGTCGCCTGCTTTGTCAAAGTCTTCGGCACCGCCTTTCTGGGCGAGCCGCGCACGGCTGAAGCGGCGCGCGCCCGCGAAGCGCCCGCCGCCATGCGGATTCCCATGGGTGTGCTCGCGGCCTGTTGCGCCACCATCGGGCTGGCGCCGTTCGCGGCCGCCCCCGCCCTCGACGCCGCGACCGCGTGCTGGTTCGCCGGCACCGCCCCTCCCCTCGCCTCCGTCGCGCCGCTGGCCCCGGTCACAGCGCTCGCGGTAGCGCTGAGCCTCGGCCTCGCGGCGCTCGCCGGCTGGGCCAACCACCTTTCAGTTGGCGCCCGTTGCGGCCTTACGTGGGACTGCGGCTACGCGCGGCCGGAGCCCCGCATGCAGTACACGGCGAGCTCGTTTGCCCAGATGATCGTCTCCCTCTTCGGCGGCGTGCTCCGCCCGCACAAGGTGCGCCCGCACGTGACCGGTCTCTTTCCCGCGCCGGCGCACACGCACAGCCACGTCGACGACGCGGTGCTGCACGGGATGCTGCTGCCGGCCGGCGCGCACCTCGCCGGCGGCTTCGATTGGTTCCGGCGCTTCCACCGCGGCTTGGTGCAGCACTATCTGCTCTACATCCTGATCGCCGTGATCGCGTTGTTCGTCTGGGCCGCACTGGGAGCGTGACAACACATGACTGACATCCTTGTCCATCTGGCCGTGCTCGTGCTGCTGCCGCCGCTGCTGCTGGGCGTCATCTCCCGGACGAAGGCGTGGTTCGCCGGACGCAAGGGTCCTCCCCTTCTCCAGCCATACTACGATCTGGCCAAGCTGATGCGCCGGGGCATGGTGTTCAGCACCACCGCCACCTGGATCTTCCGCGCCGGGCCGCTCGTGACCCTGGCGACCGTGCTGCTGGCCGGGCTGCTTGTCCCCATCGGCGGCGAGGCGGCGCCCGTCTCCTTCGCCGGCGACATGATCCTCTTCGCCTACCTGTTCGGCCTGGCGCGCTTCTTCACCACCGCGGCGGCGCTCGACACCGGTTCGGCCTTCGAAGGGATGGGGGCGGCGCGCGAGGCGACCTTCGCCTGCCTCTCGGAGCCGACCCTCTTCTTCGGACTGCTGGTGCTGGCCAGGCGCGCGGGCTCGCTGACGCTGTCGACCATGCTGCACCCTCCTCCCGGCTCTCTGGCGGAGGGCGGCGCGGCACCGCTGGTACTGGTGGGTATCGGTCTCTTCATCGTGCTGCTGGCCGAAACCTGCCGTATCCCGGTCGACGACCCTGCCACGCATCTGGAACTGACCATGATCCACGAGGCGATGGTCCTCGACCACAGCGGCCCGCTGCTCGGCCTGATCCTCTACGCCGCGGCGGTCAAGTTCCTCGTCCTGGGGAGCGTGTTGCTGCATGTCGTCGCACCGTTCACGGGTGGACCGGCGTGGCTGGGCTGGGGCGTGGCGGTCGCCCGGCTCCTCGCCCTCGCCGTCGCCATCGGCATTGTCGAGTCGGTGATGGCGCGTCTGCGGATGCGCCACGTACCCGATCTACTCGTCGGCGCGCTCCTCTTCTGCGGTTTCGGCTTCATTTTGCTGGTCAGGTGAACCATGACAAATCTGTTCAACTCGTTGCTGGTCGTGATCCTGATGCTGAACCTGTTCGCCCTCGGCGCCAGCGGCATCGTCTCGGTCATCCGCACCGTCGCGATCCAGGGTGCGCTGGTGGCGCTGCTGCCGCTGCTGTCGCACGACCATCCCTCGCCGGCGGTGGTCGTCGCGATCCTGCCGGCGGTGGCGTTGAAGGGGGCGGTCATCCCCGCGATGATGCGGCGCGCGCTGAGCAGCCTCCGCATCACGCGCGAAGTCGAGCCGCTGATCGGGCTGCGCGCCTCGGTCCTCCTGGGCGCGTGCGGCACGGTCGCGGCGTTGCTCTTCGCCGACCGGCTGCCGCTCGCCGCGGAGCACGCGGGGCTGCTGGTCGTGCCGGCCGCCCTCGCGACCGTGCTGACAGGTTTCATCCTGCTGACCACCCGCTTCAAGGCGCTGACCCAGGTGCTGGGCTACCTGGTTCTCGAAAACGGCATCTTCCTCTTCGGCCTGCTGCTGGTCGGCGCCATGCCGCTGGTGATCGAGCTTGGGGTGCTGCTCGATCTCTTCGTCGCAATCTTTGTCATCTGCATCATCGTCAACCACATCAACCGTGCGTTTGCCTCGACC
The DNA here is from genome assembly GCA_964451945.1 of uncultured Lentisphaerales bacterium. Classification (GTDB taxonomy): domain Bacteria; phylum Verrucomicrobiota; class Kiritimatiellia; order RFP12; family JAAYNR01; genus JAAYNR01. The sequence continues at coordinate 2,259 of CAYVKQ010000143.1, read as the reverse complement.
GACACGCGACGGCTGGTCTCGCTGAAGGAGTAGTTCATGGCGCTTTTCCTGATCGCCTTTCCCTGGCTCATGGCGGGCGCGGCGGCGGCGGTTCCCTCCAACCGCATCCGCCCCTGGCTGCTGCCGCTGACCGGCTCGGCGCACGCCGCGCTTACTGCCGTGCTGCTGCTACGTCCTTCCGCCGCAGCCGGATCACCGTGGTTCGTGCTCGACCCGCTCGGCCGGCTCATCCTGCTGGTGATCAGCACGCTGTTCCTGTTCTGCGCGTTCTACGCCGTCGGCTATCTGCGCGCCCGCGCCGAACGGCCGAACCGCGCGTTCTGTGCCTGCATGACCGGTTTTCTGGGAGTCGCCAGCCTGGCCGCCTGGTCGCACCACCTCGGACTGCTGTGGGTGGCGATCGAGGCGACCACCCTGGTGACGGCGCCGTTGATCTATTTCAACCGCACGCAGCAGAGCATCGAGGCAACCTGGAAATACCTGCTGGTCGGTTTCGTCGGCATCGCGCTGGCGTTGCTGGGGACCTTCTGCCTCGCCTACGCGGCTCTCCACCAGGGGTTGCCGTGCACGCTGGTGCTGGGCGACCTGCTGGCGCACGCACCGCAGCTATCCAAACCGTGGCTGCGGGCCGGCTTCGTGCTGCTGCTGGTGGGGTACGGCACCAAGATGGGGCTGGCGCCGATGCACACGTGGAAGCCCGACGCCTACGGCGAGGCACCGGGAGTGGTCGGCGCCCTGCTGGCCGGGGGTGTCACCAGTTGCGCCTTTCTTGCCCTGGCGCGCGCCTATCAGGTGTGCGTCGCCGCCGGCGAGAGCGCCTTCGCGTCGCGGCTGCTGCTGCCGACCGGGCTCTTCTCCATGGCCGTGGCGGGCCTCTTTGTGGTCGGGCAGCGCGATTTCAAACGGATGCTCGCCTACTCCAGCGTCGAGCACATGGGGATCCTCGCCCTCGGCCTCGGCCTCGGCGCGCCCGCCCTTTTCGGCACGCTGCTCCACGTCGCCGCCAACGGCCTCGCCAAAGGGGTGCTTTTCCTTGCCGCCGGCAACATCCACCGCGCCTACGGCAGCAAACACACCGACGAGGTGGGCGGCGCGATCCGCCTCCTGCCGCTTTCCGGCATCCTGTTTCTCGGCGGCTTTCTCGCCATCACCGGTTCCCCGCCGTTCGCCCCGTTTGTAAGCCTGTTCGCGATTCTCACGGCGGCCGTCGACAACGGGCACCCCCGGGTGGCGGGCCTCTTTCTCGTCCTGCTGCTGGTGGTTTTCGTCGGCATGGGCGCGACGGTGCTGCGCGTGGTGCAGGGACGCCCCACGCCGGCGGCGCGCCGGACATCCTACCGGGACGGGCTGCTCACCGGCGCCCCGCTGCTCGGTCTCGCGCTACTGATGCTGGTTCTGGGGCTCTACATTCCCGAACCGCTGGGAGCGCTGATTACCGAGGCGGCGGAGCTGCTGGGAGGGCGGCCATGAACACACCCCTTTTCCACACGATGCGCAACGGCGATGCGGCCGCGCTCGCCGCCATACCTGTGCATCCGCCGCCACTGTTCGCCGACGCCCTGCCCGCGGCCGTCGCCGCCCGCCGGCGGGTGTGCGCCTATTTTGCGGCGACCGCTCCGCGGCCCGGCGCCGCGCGCCTCTACGCCGTACTGGCCGACGACGAGCGCCGTCTGCTGCAGGTCGCCGCGACCGATGTCGACGGCGACACCTTTGCTTCGCTCACCCCCCGCTGTCCGCAGGTTCACCTCTTCGAACGCGAGATCGCCGAGCAATTCGGTCTCCGCCCCGTTGGCCATCCCTGGCTCAAACCGGTGCGCTATTGCCGCTCCTGGACCGGGCGCGACGCCTGGAACCGCCCCGCCGACGAGCCGATCGTTCCCGCCGCGGGCGATTTCTACAAGGTCGCCGGCGACGAGGTGCACGAAGTCGCCGTCGGCCCGGTCCACGCCGGTGTCATCGAACCGGGCCACTTCCGCTTCCAGTGCGGCGGCGAAGAGGTCTTCCATCTCGAAATCGCCCTCGGTTACCAGCACCGCGGCGTCGAAGAGGCGCTGTGCGGCGGTCCCGCGGCGCGAACCCTCCCGCTCATCGAAACCCTCTCGGGTGACGCCACCATCGCCCATGCCACCGCCTACAGCCACGTGTTTGAAGCGCTGGCGGGCGGCGGGGCGCCGCCACGGGCGCAGGCGCTGCGCGCCCTGGCGCTGGAGCTGGAACGGCTCGCCTGCCACATCGGCGACCTCGGCGCGCTGGCGGGCG
>CAYVKQ010000142.1:5842-7635 GCA_964451945.1 uncultured Lentisphaerales bacterium | reverse complement strand
CGGGCAGTTCCTCCAGCCGGTCGAGCGCGACGGGCGGTCGGCACATGTAGCGGAGCAGATGCTCTACGCCCTCACGGTCGTACGCCGGGAGGGCCGTGCCGGCGTGGAGGCCGAAACCGTCCGCCTCCGCGCAGCAGCGTGGGGTGTCCGGCTCATCCTCTTCGGAAACGTGCCCGTCCACGCCGCACAGGCGGACGGCTTTCAGTCCGGCACGCGGGCCGAAAAGCGCCCGGCCCGCCACCGCCGCGCCATAGAGCGCCGGAAGGAGGTCGTCCGCGTCCGGTTCCGCGGCGAAAGCCCCGGCCTCCGCGCGGCGGGCGAGCAGGCCTTTGACCCGTCCGGCGACGCGGCCGACCACGCGCGCGACCTCGTCGTCGGACGGCGGTCCGGCGGGATAGAACAGGAGGGCGCCGTCTTCGGTTTCGCTGTACACGCCATCGAGCGCCAGCGCGTGGAAGTGGACGTTGAGGTTCAGTGCGTCGCCGAAGCGCTGGACGAAGGTCACGGCCCCGCCTTTCGCGTTGCGCCCGAGGCTGGAAAGCCCCGTGCGGCGGCGCAGGGAGGCGAAGACCGCGTTGAGGAAGACATGGTGGACGGCGGCGATCCATCCGCGTTCGTAGGCCATCAGGAAGCGCAGGACGTGAGGGACGGTCAGCACCCACTGGCGCACGGGCACCTCTGGCAGCGTCTCGTCGACTAGGCGGGCGGCGGTCTCGGCCATGCGGCGGCCGCAACAGGACGGGCAGAAGCCGCGCCCTTTGCAGGAGAAGGGAACGACGCGGTCGCGGCCGCACTCCTCGCAGTGGACGCGCAGAAAACCATGCGCGGGGACGCCGCAGTCCAGAAAGGCTTGGAAGTCGCGCACGACGAAAAACGGGACGGGACGGCCGCGCAACTGCCGGTCGGCAAGGAAGGTTGCAAGGTGCTCCGCGACAGTATGGTACAGCGGGTTATCCCAGGCGCGTCGAGGCTTGTAATCGCTCACGTTCATGCGGCCAGTATAATGCCGCCCGCCCGCTCGCGCAACGCCCCTCGTTACACACGGCGGCTCACCGGGACGGTTCGGAGATCTTCAGTCGAACAGCCCGATTTCCCGGAGGGCGTACCCGTACTTGGACACACGGCGGGTGAAGTCGAAACGGACGAATCGCGCCGTCGCCGGGGCGATCATGATCATGTTCTGCCGGTTCCAGCCGGCTCCGTTTGTCAGGCTGTACACCTCACGCCAAGCTTGTCCGTCCGGAGAAACCGGCGTTCGCGGCGGCGCCCCTTGCGGGGGGCGCTTCCGGGTTTGTGGGGGGATTTCGTGGTGACGAATGGGGCTTGGTAAACGGAGTCGATGAAGCGGGGTCGTTTACGTTGTGCGTGCCGTCGGCGTTCGCCCCGAGGTACTACGTGCCGAAGGTGATGGGGGCGGCGGAGGCGCACAGCGCGGCCAGGGCCAGGCCCGCGGCCAGCCAGCGGAGTCGCAACGGATGCGTTGCGCCAGGCGCCTCAGCCACCGCCGCGACTCCCCGCCACCTTGAGCTTCGCGCGTTCATGGCACCATTGTGGCACATCCCCGCCACCCGCTCAAACGGACTCGGTTGGTTGCAGGGGATGCGACAGGGATGAAGCGAGGGGGATGGGAAGCCGAAGCCGTCGCCGGGTGTGAACCGCCAAGACGCCGAGAACGCCAAGGCTCATGCCGACGCCGGTTTCTCGCCATGGGGATAAGGGAAACCGCGAATTCACGCCAATAGACGCGAACGTTCGTGCTGTTCGTGTGTTTCGTGGGCAATCCCGGCGTCGGC
>CAYVKQ010000142.1:0-5832 GCA_964451945.1 uncultured Lentisphaerales bacterium | reverse complement strand
AGACGCGAATGTTCGTGGAAAGGCAGGCGGCTCGCTGGGGACAGCTCGCCCTACCTGCCGACCCGCGTCTCGGCACCCTGGAGCCCGCCGTCCTCGGCGGGTCGACACCACTGGGCTGCGGCGACGCCGACGCGCCACCCAGTGGGGCCGACGTTGCACGGCGGCCAGCGCCGCCTCGCCGCCACCGCAGTATCGGCGCTACTCGCAAGTCGCGCTCGTTCGTGCTGTTCGTGTGTTTCGTGGGCAATCCCGGCGTCGGCTTGCGCCAGGGCTCAGGCGACATCGGCGCGACAGAGTTTCTTGAATCTGGAGCCTGATAACCGATCACTGCTCACTGCCCACTGCTCACTGCCCCGTCGCGGTCGTAGGCCGCGGCGGCGGCGGCGCGCATGTCGCGGATCGCCGCCGTCATGTCGGCGGCGCCGTAGAGCGAGCTGCCGGCGACGAGGGCGTCGGCGCCGGAGGCCGCGCAGCGGGGGGCGGTGGCGACGGTGACGCCGCCGTCGACCATGATCGAGAGGTCCCGGCGGCCGATGGCGTCGGCCTGGCGCCGGATGGCGGCGATCTTGCGCAGCGCCCCGGTGATCATCGGCTGGCCGCCGTAGCCCGGGTCGACCGTCATGCACAACACCTGGCCGCAGCGGTCGAGATAGGGGAAGACGGCCTCGGCCGGGGTCGCCGGGTTGAGCGTCAGACCCGGCCGCACCCCCGCGGCGCGGATCGCCTCGAGCAGCGCCGCGACCGGCCGCTCGACCTCGACGTGGAAGAGGACCGTCGCGGCGCCGGCGGCGATGACGCGTTCGGCGTAGCGGTCGGGGTGGGTGAACATCAGGTGGACGTTGAGCGGCAACCCGCAGGCGCGGCGCGCCATCTTGACAATGTCGGGACCGAAGCTGATGTTCGGCACGAAATGGCCGTCCATCAGGTCGAGGTGCAGCTCGTCGGCGCCGGCGGCCTCGGCCTGCCGGCAGGCGTCGGCGAGGTGGCCGTAGTCGGCCGCCAGCAGCGAAGGGAGGATCCGGATGCGTTGCGAGTTCATGCGAGCACGACCATCTGGTGGCAGGTGTAGCTTTTCAGGCCAAAGGTCACCCAGCGCCCCTTCTGCGTGAAGGCCAGCGGCTCGCCCTGCGGCTCCAGCGTCACGCGCGCCACCTTGCGCGCCGCTTGCACCCGCACGGTCACGTCGGCCAGCGGCAGCAGCTCCTCGATCACCTCGATCGGTCCGAGATGGCCCGCCGCCCGCGCCCCCTGCTGCCGCAGCGCGCCGCCGCGGTTGACGGTGGTGGCATAGAGGAGGTGGACGATGCGCCGCTTCTCGTCCGGCTGATCCATCACAGAGACACGCGCCGTCGAGGGCATCGAGGTCTCCACAAGGGCAGCGTCGCCGATGAACGCACGCAGCGCCTTCAGCACGTACTCCTTCACGGCGACCGAGCCGCTGGCGTGGTAGAGCCCGAAGACCGGGTGGGCGAAGGCGAGGATGTTGCCGTTGCGCACCGCGCAGTGGTAGCCGCTCGGTTCGCCGGTGCAGGGGGTGTGCTGGTGCGAGCAGAAGTGGTCGAAGCGGCGGTTGAACCAGGGGTCGTAGACGTCGCCCAGCGACTGGCCGGTCGTCGCCTTGATCCGCTGCGAGGCGAGGTACATCACCAACGGCGACTTGACGAAGCCGGGCGCGTAGGGCGCCTTGGGCAGGATGTAGTCGGGGCAGAAGGGGCTCGGGCCCTCCAGCGCGGCGCCGACGTCGAAGAGGTACCGCTTGCCGTCGGCGCTGATGCCGCTGACGCCGCTCAGCACGAGCTTGCCGCCGCCCGCGAGGAAGGCGTCGATCTTCCGCTTCAGGGCGGGGGTGACGACGATCTCGTCGGGGAGGATCAGCACGCGGTAGCGTGCGAAATCCATCTCGGTGTCGAGGACGTCAAAGGGGATGTGCCCTTCGAGCAGCAGCCGCGCCGTGCCGGTGTCGGCCGAAGGCTCGCGCCCCGAGACGCCCGCCGCCTCGGCGGAGAGGAAGGCGACCTGGGCCGCCGAAACGGCGCCCGCGCACCACGGCTCCTTCCGCTCGACCTCGGCGTAGGCCGCGCCGATCAGGTCGTAGGTGCTCGGGTCCATCCGGCCGCTGGGGTGCAGCTGGTCGCCCACGCTGCACTTCGAGCCGTAGGCGAGCATTGCGGCGCACTCGTAGCGGAGGGCGTTGGGATGCTTGTAGCCGCCGAACTCGCCCCACGTCGTGTGGAACTTGCCGGTCATGCCGAGGAACTCCTTGCCCGTGCCGAGGGCGTACTTCGCCGAAACGGGGAAGTGGTCGTAGCCCCAGCCGCCGGTCGGCAGCGACTCCAGTTCGAGGTGGCTCTGGAAGCCGAGCACCGCGCGGTCGCCCTTGGCGATGTGGCCGCTGTTGTGGAAAACCGGCATCTCCTTTCGGTAGGCGCGCGCGGCGGCGGTCGTCCGCTCGTAGTAGGTCCGCATCACGCGGGCGCGGTGCGCCTCGCGGTCTTCGGGTTTCGAAGGATCGAGCCCGGCCGCGAGCATGTCGGCCATGCACCAGCGACAGCAGCAGGGTGACTGGAAGATGATGTCGAGGAAGATGCCGTTGCAGTCGGGGAACTGCCGCACGACCTCGTCGATCAGCGCGCACAGGTGGTCGAGATAGGGGGTGTTGAAGCAGAGCTTCTTGAAGCCGGCGTCGATCGGCTTGCAGTTCCAACCGCTATAGTGGCCCTCGTGCGAGATCTCGCGCCATTCGGGATGTTCGTCGGCGACGCGGTCGTTGACGCCGGCGGTGATGTAGATCGGAACGTTGACGCCGATCTCCTTGGAGGCGTCGAACTGCGCCCGCAGCAGGTCGAAGGCGAGGTGCGGGTGGCGCTTGCCGACCTGCGTGTCGTTGTAGTTCCACCCGTGGTGGCAGACGGCGAAGGTCGTGATGGAGTCGACATGGCCGCGGCGCAGGGCGTCCTGCCACTCCTTTTTGTTGAACTTCGAACCGATATCCGGGATGTGCGGCGAGGTGTGGAAGTCGAGGTGGATCTGGCGGAAGCGCAAGGCGTGCATCTGGGTCTCCTTGAGGGGAATTCGGTCGATCATGCGGTCAGCGGGGGACGGACGGCGTCGTAGCCTGGCGGCGTGGAGGCCCGCGGCAGGTCGCCGCCGGGGACGTAGTCCCGCAGCGCCGCGACCTGCGCCTCCCACAGCGCGAGCCAGTCGCGCACGATCCCGCCGTCGGGATCGCGGAAACTGCGGCTGTGGCCGCAGCAGACCAGCCCGGGGCGCAGCGCCGCCACCCGGCGGAAGGTGACCAGCGGCGAGCGGTCGGGCATGCCGTTGTCGTTGCAGCAGAACGGCAGCCCCGCGCCGATCGCGCCGCCGCCGTGCTGGATGACGTCGCCGCTGCAAAAGACCCGTTCGCCGCGCCAGGTCAGCGCGAAACCGGCGTGGGCGAAGCAGTGCCCCGGCGTGTGCACCGGCAGCACCGGCGTGCCGTGCCAGTCGAACGGATGCTCGTAGGCGAGGCGCCGGTCCACCGCCACATTCTTGAAGGGGAAGTTATACCAATCGTTGAGACAGGGATAGGGAAACTCGGCAGGGCGCTCCATCAGCGCCGCCACGTCGGGCGTGGCCAGGACCGTCGCCCCGTAGCGTTCGCGCAGCAGGTTGCAGTACTGGATGTGGTCGCCGTGCGGATGGGTGATCAGGACCGCATCGACGCGTTTCAGTCCCGCCTCGCGTTCGAGTTCGTCGAGGTCGGCGTGCATCGAGGCGACGCTTTTCTCCCAGTCGAGCCAGACGCAGTTGCAGGGGTCGACCATCAGTCCGCGCCCCGCGTCGTCGACAAAGAGGACGATGTTGCCGAAGTTGTTGTTCTGGAAAATGCGGGGTGCGATTTCGCAATGGCGGCCGAACGTGCGCAGCGTGTCGAAGTTCGTCATGCCGCAGCGGCTCCCCTGGCGCCGCACCCCGGCGCGGTTGGGATGCTGCAGCAGGTCGAGGACGCGCGCCATGTCGGCCGCCGGCGTCTCGACGACCGGACCGGTGCTTGGCAGAAACCGGGAGACGCCCCAGGTCCCGGCGCGCGCGAACGCCTCGGCCGTCGCCCCGAGCGCGATGCCGCCGTAGGAACGTTCCAGATCGTAGACGTTCACCAACCGGCCACCGGCATGCACGAGGTCGCCGGTGAAGGCGACCCCGGCGTCGCGCCAGACAAAACCGACCGACCGCTTGCCGCTCGACGGTAGCGGCGCCACCTCGAGCGCCAGGCCGCGCCACGTCACCGTTTCGCCCGGACAGAAGACCTCGCGGACGTCCAGCGGGTGGACGGGCGGACGCTCGGTCAGGCATCCGCCGATGCCGTACTTCTCCTCCCCCAGGGTGTCCCAGGCGCGGTCGTCGGCCCAGAAGGTTTCCGCCTCGCGGAAGAACTCCGAAGCGCGCACGGCGACGGGGCGGGCTTCCTCGGCGACCGCCACCGGCACACCGGGGAATGCCGCCCACTCGCGGCAGTGCTCCTCCTGCACCTGGGTGTGCAGAATCTTTTCCGGGAGCGGCAGCCCCGCCCGCCGCAGCGCGCCGTCCGTGTCGGCCGCCGGGCAATCGATCAGCAGGGACGCGCCTTCCCGCACCAGCAGATAGCCGTTTGTCTCGTTGCCGACGCGCCAGATGCCGCGGCCGCGGTCCAGCGCCGTCACATGCGTTTCACCCATGTCCGCTCGCTCTTGTGTGCCAAGCCGCCCGCGCGGGCGGCGTTTCCCGTGAGGCGCTTGCAGAACCCCCTGCAAGCGCCTGGAGTCAGGGTTCAGGATTCCAGGGTTCAGGCTGAAAACACCCCCTGAACCCCGAACCCTCCGCTTGCACGAACCGGAGGTTTTGCAAGCGCCTCCTAAAAAATCGATGATACCATCAGTTGTACTTGAAAACAGCCCCAAATTTCGGGACAGAACCACTGCAGCGCCGAAAATCAGGGTTCAGGATTCCAGGATTCAGGCTGAAAACACTTCCTGAACCCCGAACCCTGAACCCTTTGCTTGCACAAACCGGAGGTTTTGCAAGCGCCGCTACGGATTGGCCACCGCCTCGATGCAGGTCTCGCGGGTCAGCGCCGTGGCCATATCCTTGAGCGTAACGACGTAGGTGCCGGGCTTGTCGTTCAGGGCCAGGCGGATGTCGTGGTTCGTCCGCTTGCCGTCGCAGTGGATCACCTCGCGGAAATCGCGCGGCCCGCGCACATCGAGCAGGTAGACGCCGTTTTCGCGCAGCGGCCGCAGATCGAGCTGCACCGCCCCGCCCAACGCAAGCCGCGTGGCGGAAAGCTCCAGTTGGGGCGCCGCCTGCGGCGTGTCGAAGAGCGCGAACTGTACCCAGGGCATGTCCAGCTTGCGCAGGCGGATGCGGTCGGCATAGCCGCAGTAGCCCTCGTCGACGCGGTAGATGTGGCGGGCGCGCCCGCGCAGATCGAGCGTCAGCGGCTTGCCGACAGCCTCGGCCGGGACGAGGGTGCTCACCAAGTCGAAGCCGCTGCCGCGGCGGATGCGCGTGACCGCGCGGTCGGCGGGCGTGGCGCGTACCTCCACCTCGGGTGCAATCCCGCGCCGGGCCAACAGTGCCAGCAGGAAGCGGTCGCAGGCCGCGGGATCGGCGGCGGTGTCCCAGGCGGTGGAGAGGGTGAAGTTCAGCAACACGGTCTCCCCCTTGCCGACGGTGCGGACGCCCGCCAGGGGGATCCCCTCGATCGTCTTGACCGAAGCCGCGGCCAGCGGGTGTTCGCCGTCGAGCCGGAGCGGCGCCATGCGGGCCGGACCGCAGGTGGCCAGCGTCGTCTCGCCGAAGAGCCCGGCCAGC
>CAYVKQ010000141.1:0-7641 GCA_964451945.1 uncultured Lentisphaerales bacterium | reverse complement strand
GTACTTGTGGGGTGGAAGTCCCCGCGCCAGGTGAAGGAGAAGCCGAAGGGAAGCGGAAGGGCAACTGCGTCGCCGCGAGGCGGGGTGGGGAGGAAGTCCAACGCGAAAGCACGGGGCGATGAACAAGAACCGGATACAAGGTGTGGTACACTCGGGGCGAGCGGGCACGTGACCGCGAAGCCCTCCATTCTCCATTCGGGTGTGCTTTATAAATCCGGCGTCTGCGTGCGGAAGGTTACGTGTCTTACCCCGGGAGGCCTGCCGGGCTGTGCGACGGGCACTGGACGCCGGGAGACCGGCGTCGAACGGTCGGCAGGAGTCAGCAGAGGGCGTAGTAGGCGGATGGCAGGCGAGGCTATTGAGGCACTTCAAAGCCGAAAGGCGGAGCAACGGATAGGCCGGGCCGCAACGCCGCCGCCGAAGGCCCGAACCGTGGACGGGAGAATACGAGGCGGGAAGGCATGAACAGTCGGCCGAACAGACAACTGTGGCTGCCCTTGCAGGTGAAGGGCGAACTGGGCGTGTGCGACCTGTCGGCGGAAAACCCGACGGAGGAGTGGGGTCTCATGGAGCGCATCGTCGCGCCGGAGAACCTGCGGGCGGCCTATGGCCGCGTCATGAGCAACAAGGGCGCGCCGGGCATTGACGGGATGACCGTGGAATCATTGGCGGCGCATCTGCGGGCGGAGTGGCCCGCCATCCGCGGGCGTCTGCTCGCGGGAACATACCGGCCCGCCGCCGTGCGACGGCACGAACTGCCCAAGCCGGGCGGCGGGGTCCGGGTGCTGGGAATACCGACGGTGCTGGACCGGATGATCCAGCAAGCGGTGCTGCAAGTGCTGCAACCGGAATGGGACCCGACGTTTTCGGAGGGGAGCTTCGGCTTCCGGCCGGGGCGGTCGGCCCATCAGGCGGTGGCGCGGGCGCGGGAGCACTACCTGGCCGGGAGCCATTGGGTGGTGGACCTGGACTTGGAAAAGTTCTTTGACCGGGTCAACCACGACAAACTGATGGCATTGGTCGAGGCGCGCGTGCCGGACTGGCGCGTGCGGCGGCTGATCCGTCGCTATCTGGCGGCGGGAATGGCGTGCGGGGAGGTGTACGTGCCACGGTCGGAAGGGACGCCGCAAGGCGGCCCGCTGTCGCCGTTGCTGGCGAACCTGCTGCTGGACGAACTGGATCGCGAGCTGGAAGCGCGGGGACACCGCTTCGTGCGCTACGCCGACGACTGCAACATCTACGTGGGCAGTCGGCGGGCCGGCGTGCGGGTGATGAGCTCCATCAGCGGGTTCCTGACAGACCGGCTGAAGCTGAAGGTGAACGAGGCCAAGAGCGCGGTGGGCAAACCCTACGAACGCGCGTTTCTGGGTTTCAGCATCGTACGCGGCGGCAAGACCGCCGTGAGCGCGAAGGCCCGCGACAGGCTCAAGGCCAAGATCCGGGAACTGACCGGCCGCAACCGGGGGTGCAGCCTAAGCCGCATGATCGGCGAACTGGCGACCTACCTGCGCGGTTGGAAAGCCTACTTCCGGATTGCGACGGCCCGGAGCAATCTACGGGAACTGAGCGCGTGGATGATGCGAAAGCTCCGCTGCTACCTCTGGAAGCAGTGGGGCGGGCGCGGATACCGCGAACTGCGAAAGCGCGGCGTGAGCCGCGACCTCGCGTGGAACACCAGCAAATCGGCGCACGGGCCGTGGCGCATCAGCATGAGCCCGGCGCTAAGCATCGCGCTGCCGACCCGTTATTTCGTTGAACTCGGGCTGCCCTTGTTGCACACTTGACCGTACGGAATCGCCCGGTGCGTGATCCGCTTGCCGGGTGATGTGGGAGGGGAGACGTCGCGAGGCGTCCCCCTATCCCGATTGGGGCAAGAGAGGCGGCTAATGGCAGCTCTCACGGGTCACCTGCTTTTTTCAGGTTCAATGATCGTGGCGGCCAGGGCTTCCCGCAGGTGTGCCACGGTGCAGGAGGCCGCGGCGATCTCGACCGACCGCCGGCCCACGTCACGGAGGAAATGCGCGTCCGACGCCTGGATCCGCGGGTAGCGCCGCCAGGCCCAGGCGGGGATGCGGCCGGCCGCGTCCTGCCGCGTGACCTCGAGGGCGTCGTAGGGCAGGTCGGGAATCGTTCCCAGCTGCGAAAGCAGGCTGTTGCACGGACGGTCGATGTGCGACGGGATGAACAATCCGCCGTCCGCCCGCGCGCGCCGGCAGACCTCCGTCAGCGTCCAGGCGCAGCCGGTTCCCAGGTACAGGTCCACTTCGCCAAGGATGTTCTCCTCGACATCGACATAGACTTGGTCGCCCATTTTTTCGGGCCGGTTCGCCACGCGGGGAAGCCGGGCGTAGAGATCGGCCCCGAACGCCAGCGCCGTCCCGACTTGGTCGAACAGGCAGAGGACATGGATCTCCTCCGCCGTGCAGACTTCGATTCCCGCGAGGAACGCCAGGCCGGCGCGGCGGCACGCCTCGGCGCAGGCCGGGGTGTTCAAGGCCGTGTTGTGGTCGGTCAGCGCGATGCCGTCCAGTCCGGCCGCGACCGCGGCGGCCGCGATCGCCGAAGGCGACATCTCCAGAGACGCGCACGGCGACACGCAGGAATGGATGTGCAGGTCCAGTTTCATTCGTCGCCGGATGCGGCGCGGAACGCATCGTCCAGCTTGACCGACGCCTGGTACTGGTTGTCGTCGGTCTGCAGCACGAGGATGCCCTCCCGGCGGGCGGCCTCCAGCATCTCCGGCGGCGCCTGGCGTCCGCTACACAGGACAAGGACCTTCACGTCCGCCAGCGTCGCCACCGCCACGGTGTTCAGGTGCGCCTGCAGGGTGATGAGCACCGAACAAGCCGGCGCGTGGGCCATGATGTCGCTCAGGAGATCCGACGTAAACCCCGCCTCGACCCGCTCGGCCGGACACCTCTCCTGGACGCAGCGCCAGCCTGCGATCTGCCGGAGGCGCTCCAGCGGCAGCCCGTTCATCCCGGCTCCTTTCGTTGCGCCGGCCCATCCGGTCCGGTCTTTAGCAGGATGGTCGCCCGCACCGTCGTTCCCCGCCCGACGGACGACTGGATGTCAAACACGTCGGCGTTGCGCCGGACGTTGTTCAGCCCCATGCCGGCGCCGAAGCCCAGCGATTTGACCCACTCGTTGGCGGTCGTGTAGCCTTCCTGCATGGCCTGCTCCACGTCGGGGATTCCGGGGCCCTCGTCGATGGCCAGCAGTTCCGCTTTGTCCGAGTCCAGGCGAAAGGTGAAATACCCGCCCAGCGAATGAACCACCAGGTTCATCTCTATCTCGTAGGACGCGATAGCCACCCGGCGGAGCAGGGCGGGCGGGTAGTTTCGTTCCCCGAGGATCTTCTTGACGGCATGCGTGGCCTTGCCTGCGTTCTCGAAATCGTACCGCTCCACCCGGAAGCGGCGCATCGTGGCATTGACGTCCCGTACCGCCGAGACGGGTAGCTTGGCCTCCAGCTTGTGGTACTCGTTGTGCAGCGCCATGAGCAAGGAGGCGCTGACGTCGCGGCTGGAGAGAATTCCCACCAGCCGGTTCTCCTTGCTCAGCACCGGGAAACGGCCGAAGTCGAATTTCTCGAAATACGAAATGCCGAAGGAAAGCGGCATGTCCTCTTCCAGCACCACCAGCTGCTTCGTCATATGTTTCGCCGCGAGATCGTTGCAGTAGCCTCCGTCCAGCGCCCGGATGATGTCATCGATGCTGACGATGCCGAAGAGGCGCCCGTGTTCCGCCACCGGCACCCCGTTGATCCGGTTGTCGCGCATCAGGTGCTGGATCTTGCGCAGGGAGTCCCTGCGCGACGCGGTGATCACCGGGGAAGACATCACATCCTTGACCTTCAGCTTGAATAGGAGATCCAGGATGACCAGCGGCGACTGTTCCGTATTGACGGTGATCGGCTTCATACGGAATCCAGGAGTCTCCCGATCCTGACGCAGGTGCTGAACTTGTCCAGGGGCGTGGTCATCAGCGTCATGTCCAGCTCCCGCGCCAGGACAACCATGCTGTCCGGAAGGGTTTTGTTGTTCACCACGAGCACGGCCAGCGCGCCCACGATGTCGGCCGTGCGGATGGTTTGATCCGAGGGCAGCGAGGTCACCAGCAGCAGGCGTTCCTTGTCGACCACCAGGACATCGCTCATCAGGTCCGAGGCCATCACATTCCGAATCTCCGTCTCCTCGGAACGCTTGCTCTTATGAATGTGCCTGCACTGTAGGGCTCCGGACAAATCAACAAGTTTCATGGTGCATCTTTCCGTCTATCGACTGCTGCGGCTGGCGCGGCCATCGGGCGCTCCCGCACATTTCCGGTCATGGTATCATAGACGGCGTGCACCTCACAACATGCGCTGACATGAGGGAGAGCCTGCAAAACGTCGAACCGGGTGCCGGCACCATCCTGGTCCGAGAACCTTTGCCGCGGGCGTGTCGGCAAAGCCCGCGGCAACGTCTGGGCGCGCTCCCACGCTTCCACGCGGTGGCGCGCGACGCCCGGTCTCGGCGCATCCACCTCTGCGGCACGTCTCTACCTATGCCGTCGCCGGCTTGCGCGTGGCAGGCTTTTTCCGTTTCGGCTTGGCGGGTTCCTGCGCCTGTCCGCGGGGCTGGTAGCGGGTGTGCAGCAGGTGGTGCGATTTCTCGCCCAGCGGCTTGCCCAGGAACTCCTTGTAGAGGGTTTGGACATCGGGGTTGTCGTGGGATTTGCGCATCCCCTTGCTCTCGTCCTCGCTGTAGATGGCGGCGATCCGCTTGAGGCGCACGGCGTCGTCGGTGAAGCGGGGCTGGCCGCCGCCGCCGATGCAGCCGCCGGGGCAGGTCATGATCTCGACGAAGTGGTAGGGCGAGCCGTGGTCGCGGATGTGCTCCAGCAGGCGGCGGGTGTTGCCGAGGCCGTGCGAGACGGCGACCCGCAGCTCGACCCCTTCGAGGAAGGACCACTCGCCGCGGGCGCCGGTGACGGTCAGCGCCGCCTCCTTGATCCCTTCCAGGCCGGCGATCGACGAGACGTGCAGGTTGGCGACGGGCAGTTCGCGCCCGGTGACGATCTCGTAGGCGGTCCGCAGCGCCGCCTCCATCACGCCGCCGGTGTTGGCGAAGATGTCGGCCGCGCCCGAGGAGAGGCCGAGCGGCGCGTCCATCTGCTCGTCGGGGAGCGCCGTGAAATCGATCCCCGCCTCCTTGATCATCCTGGCCAGCTCGCGCGTCGTCAGCACATGGTCGACGTCGCGGGCGCCGCTCGATGTCATCTCGGGACGCTGCGCCTCGAACTTCTTGGCCGTGCACGGCATTACCGAGACCACCACGATCTCCTCCGGCTTTTTGCCGATTTTCCGCCCGTAGTAGCTCTTGGCCACGGCGCCGAACATCTGCTGCGGCGATTTGCAGGTCGAGAGGTTGGGCAGGAACTGCGGGAAGTAGAACTCGGCGAAGTTGATCCAGCCCGGCGAGCAACTGGTGAACATCGGCAGGGCGACCGGCTCCTTGCCGACCAGCGCCTTCTTCAGGCGGGTCAGCAGCTCGGTCCCCTCCTCCATGATGGTGAGGTCGGCGGCGAAGTTGGTGTCGAAGACGGCGTCGAACCCCATGCGCCGCAGCGCGGCCGTCATCTTGCCGGTGACGCGCCGCGCGGGGTCGTCGAGCGCCCGCCACACCTCGTCGACGCACGATTTCTCGACGATCGCGCCCGTCGGGCAGATCGCCGCGCACTGGCCGCACTGCACGCAGGCGACGCTGTCGAGGTCGCGCGCGAAGGCGGGCCCGATGACCGTCTGGAAGCCGCGTCCCTGCGGGAAGAGCGCGCCCACCCCTTGCACCTCGTTGCAGACGGTGACGCAACGGCGGCACTTGATGCACTTGCCGTTGTCGCGCACCAGCGCCGCGGTGGAGGCGTCGGTGTGCGCCGCGGGCTTGGCGCCGGCGAAGGAGACGGTGGCGATGCCCATCTCCTCGGCCAGCGCGCGCAGCTCGCAGTCGCCGCCGCGGTCGCAGGTGGGGCAGTCGCCCTCGTGCTCCGAGAGGAGCAGCTCGACCACCTGGCGGCGCGCGCGGCGCGCCTTGGCGCTGTGGGTGCGCACCACCATTCCCTCGGTGACGGGGGTCGAGCAGGAGGCCATCAGCGTGCGCGCCCCCTCGACCTCGACCAGGCAGACGCGGCAGGCGCCGATCGGCTCGCGGTTCTCCATGTGGCAGAGGGTCGGGATCGACACCCCCGCCTGGCGCGCGGCCTGAAGGATGGTCGAACCCTCCGGCACGTGCATCGGTTGCGTGTTGATCGTGACAGTCGGCATCGCCGTCCCCCCGGTTAGGCGTCTTCGCAGGCGCATGGTTGTTTGCCGTAGTCGCAGCGCAGGCAGCGTTTCGCCTGCCGCACGGCCGCGGCTTCGCTCCACGGCTGCTCGACCTCCGCGAAATTCTGCCGCCGCTTCTCCAGCGGAATGGCCGGCAGCCGCTCGCGCGCGTAGGGCACGGGGTCGGCGTTGGGATCGAACGCCGTACCCGCGTCGCGGTAGCCGCGCCAGAAGGCGTGCGCCGCGCCCGTCAGCAGCGTGTCGATCGCCACGGCGGCCCGTTCGCCGGCGGCGATCGCCTCGACGACCGACGAGGGTCCCGAGACGGCGTCGCCGCCGCTGAAGAGCCAGGGCAGCGCGGTCGCGCCGGTGCGCGGATCGGCCTGGATCCAGCCGCGCTCGGTGCGCGCGACGCCGGTGGCGCCGGCCAGCGCCTGCGGGTCGAGCGCCTGGCCGATGGCGACGATCACCTGGTCGGCCGGCAGCAGTTCCTCGGCCGCCTCGGCGGCGTCCTCGGGCCGGCGCCGGCCCGAGCGGTCGAACGCGCCCAGTTTCATGGGATGGCACCGCACGCCGGTCACGCGGCCGTTCTTGACCGCGAACGACTCGGGGTGGATCAGCGTGCGCAGCACGACCCCCTCCTGCAGCGCCTCGTCGATCTCCTCGGCGTAGGCGGGCATCTCCTCGCGCGTGCGGCGGTAGAGCACCGTGACGCTCTCGGCGCCCAGGCGGACCGCCGTGCGCGCGGCGTCGATCGCGGCGTTGCCGCCGCCGATCACCGCCACGTGCCTGCCGACGGGGACCGAGCCGCGGATGTTGTACTGCCGCAGGAAGGCCATCGCCTCGGTCACCCCCTGCGCGTCGGCGCCCGGCACGTCGAGCGAGAGACCGAGCGCCGCGCCCACCGCCAGGAAAACCGCCTCGAAGCCCTGCTGCCGCAGGCTGTCGAGCGTGAAGTCGCGGCCGAGCGCGCGGTCGGTTTCGATGGTGACGCCCAGGCGCTCGATCATGCGCACCTCGCGCGCCAGCTCCTCGCGCGGCAGGCGGTAGGCGGGGATCGCCTGCACCAGCATGCCGCCGGGACGCGGCGCCGCCTCGAAGACGCCGGGCCTGTAGCCGAGGCGGGCGAGGAAGTAGGCGCAGGCGAGGCCGGCGGGGCCGGCGCCCACGATGACAATTTTGCGCGCCGCGTTCTCGGCGCTTTCGCGCACTTCGGGCACCTGGGCCGTCACCTCCTGGTCGACCATGAACCGCTTGATGGCGCGGATGGCGACCGGCTCGTCGAGCGTGGCGCGGCGGCACTTGTCCTCGCAGGTGTGGAAGCAGACGCGGGCGCA
>CAYVKQ010000140.1:7121-7683 GCA_964451945.1 uncultured Lentisphaerales bacterium | reverse complement strand
GGATCCTTGAGGCGGATGGCGATCGCGCCGATCACCCCCTCGCGCACCTCGTCGCCGTCGAACTTCTTCTTGGCGAACTCGTTCACCGCCTTGAGCAGCCCTTCCTTGAAGGCGGAGAGATGGACGCCGCCGTCGTTGGTGTACTGGCCGTTGACGAAGGAGTAGTAGTCCTCGCCCAGGCGGTTGGTGTGCGTGAAGGTCAGTTCGAGCGTCTTCGAGCGGTAGTGGAACGGCTGGTAGAGTTTCTCGAACTGCGCCTCGTCGTGGATCAGGTCGAGCAGGCCGTTCTCGGAGCGGTACTCGGTGCCGTTGCAGAGGAGGCTGAGGCCGGCGTTGAGGTAGGCGTACATGCGCAGGCGGCGCGCGACGTGCTCCTCGCGGAAATGGAACTTCTTGAAGATGTTGCCGTCGGGGGTGAATTCGACCAGGGTGCCGTCGCGCTCGGCGGTCTTCCCCTTTTTCTCGCCCTGCAGTTCGCCGTAGGCGAAGCGCGCCTCGGCGAACTGGCCGTCGCGGTGCGAGCGGACCAGGAACGCGCCGGAAAGGGCGTTGACGGCCTTGG
>CAYVKQ010000140.1:0-7111 GCA_964451945.1 uncultured Lentisphaerales bacterium | reverse complement strand
CTCGTCCGGGAGGAATTCGACGAGTGTGCCGTTTTTTTCGCTGGTGTCGCCCTCGCTTTCCTCCACCAGCAGGCCGCGGGCGAACACCGCGGTCTTGGAGCGGCCGTCGCGGAAGGCGGTGACCGTGAAGCGGGCGGACAGGGCGTTCACCGCCTTGGTGCCCACGCCGTTCAGGCCCACCGAGAACTGGAACACCTCGGTGTTGTACTTGGCGCCGGTGTTGATCACGGACACGCACTCCACCACCTTGCCCAGCGGTATGCCGCGGCCGTAGTCGCGCACCCGGCAGAGGCCGTCCTCACCGATGTGGATGTCGATGCGCTTGCCAAAGCCCATGATGAACTCGTCGACGGCGTTGTCGAGGACCTCCTTGAGCAGGATGTAGATGCCGTCCTCGTATTGGGATCCGTCGCCGGTGCGGCCGATGTACATGCCGGTGCGGAGGCGGATGTGCTCGACCGACGAGAGGGTCTTGATTTTGCTTTCGTCGTAGGCTTGTTGCGGTGTGGTCGCCATGTTCGTGACAAAAAAAGGATGCTGCACAGGGGCGGAGTCCGTGCGGGTCCGCCGTCGGAACAAAGTGATGCAAAGAACGGGCGAGTAGTGTCGTGATTACGGGACTGAAAGTCAACTCCTTGCGCGCGCCCATTTGCGCCATCCCAGTGGAGCCGACGTTGCACGGCGGCCATTGCCGCCACGTCCTTTGCCCTGGATCATGCCGACGCAGGCATTTCACACGAAGGGCACGAAGGCTCCTGCCGACGCACTTTTTGTGCCCACGACACACACGAAATGAATGAAAACGCCGAGGACGCCAAGGTTTGTGGTGTTGGAGCCCGCCACCCTGGAGCCCGCGGTCCTCCGCGGGTACGGCACCGCGCAACCATGTCGGCACTGCAAGGCCGACAAGATGATTTAGCCGCAAAGAACGCAAGGAACGCAAAGAAAAGAGAAACAGGGGGCAATCTCTACGGTCCTTGTGTTCTTTGCGGCCAACAATACCCCATGGTGTGCCCGGCTTCTAACCCCTAACCCCTAGCGCCTAACGCCTAACCGCGCTCCCGTCCCCGGCGCGCGCGGTCGAGGGCCACGGCGGCGATGATGATGCCGCCGGTGACGATCTCCTGGACCCAGTTGGGGAAGTCCATCTTGGTGCAGCCGTTGCCGACGGCGGTCATGATCAGCGCCCCGACCAGGCTCCCCAGCACGGTGCCGTGTCCGCCCGCGAGGCTGGCGCCGCCGATGATGACGGCGGCGATCACGTCGAGTTCCAGTCCCGCCGCGGTAGTCGGGTCGCCGACGGTGAGGTAGGAGAACTGCAGCACGCCGGCGATGCCGGCGAAGCCCGAGCCGAGGACGTACACCCAGCACTTCGTCCGCTCGACCGGCACGCCGCACAGCCGCGCGGTCCGCTCGCTGGAGCCGACCGCCACGATGTGGCGTCCCAGCACGAAGGTGCGCAGCAGGGCAGCGACCGCGACTGCCAGCACCAGCAGCAGCCACACGCCGGGCGGAACGAGCATCCAGCGGTCGCCGGGGGCGGGCGAGGTGAGCAGGCGGGAGAGCCAGGTGTCGGGCGGCACGATCATCTGCTCCCGTGCCAACCCCTTGGCCGCCCCCCGCAGCGCGCCCCACATGCCGAGGGTCACGATGAACGGGGTCAGCCCCAGGCGTGTCACGAGCGTCCCGGTCAGGGCGCCGCACAGCATGGCGGCGCCGACGCCGCCGAGCGCCGCTCCCGCGGGCCCCGCGCCGGCGTTGAGCAGCAGCGCGACCACCACGGTGGTGAGGGCGATCACCGAGCCCACGGAGAGGTCGATGCCGCCGCTGACGATCACCAGCGTCATGCCGAGCGCCGCCGTGCCGACGACGGCCGTCTGCAGCAGCATCACCTCGAGATTGGCGGCGCTGAGGAAGGTCGCGGGGCGCAACGCCCCGAAGAGCGCCGCCACGGCGGCCAGCCCCAGCACGGGGCCGATCCGCCCGAGCGCCCGGAACAGGCGCGTCGGCGGGCGTTCGGACGACGGATGCGGGTGTGGGATTCGGGTCATTTCGCTTCTCCTCCGGTCGCCGCCGCCACGATGTTCCGTTCGTCCCAGGCGGAGGCCGGAAGCGCCGCGCCGAGGCGGCCGCGGCACATGACGGCGATGCGGTCGCAGATGCCGAGCAGTTCGGGCAAGTAGCTGCTGACCACCAGAACCGCCTTGCCGCGGACAGCGAGCTCGTCGATCACGCGGTAGATCTGCGCCTTGGCCCCGACGTCGATCCCCCGGGTCGGTTCGTCCAGCAGCAGCAGCTCGGCGTCGCTCTGCAGCAGCCGCGCCAGTGCGACCTTCTGCTGGTTGCCGCCCGAGAGCTCGCCGCAGGGCTGGCCGGCTCCGCGGCACTTGATCTGGAGCCGCTCCAGCCATGGTGCGCAGGCGCGCCGCTGGCGGCCGTGCAGCACGCAGCCGGGCGGCCCCAGCCCGCGCAGCCGCGGCAGGGTGATGTTGTCGGCGATCGAGAGTCCCGCCGCCACTCCCTCTTCCTTGCGGTCCTCGCTCACCATCCCCGCGCCCTGGCGCCAGCGGCGGCCGGGCGCGGCCGGACCCGCGGCGCCGAGAAGCCGCACCTCGCCGCGGCGGATGGGGTCGAGTCCGAACAGGGTGCGCAGAAACTCGGTGCGCCCCGCGCCGACGAGTCCGGCGATGCCGACCACTTCGCCGCGGCGGACCTCGATCGACGCCGCCAGCGGCCGTGTGACCCCCGCCAGGTTGGAGGCCGCCAGCACCGTTTCGCCGGGGGTTCGCGGCGAACGGGGGTAGAGCTCGGTCACCGTCCTTCCGACCATCCGCGCGATGATTTCGCCAGCGGAGGCGGCGGCCGTGACGCCGCCGCCGACGCTCCTGCCGTCGCGGAGGACCAGGAAACGGTCGGCGATCTCCCGCACCTCCTCCAGCACGTGGGAGATGTAGAGGATCGTGTGTCCGCGGCCGCGCAACCGCCGCAGCAGGTCGAAGAGGCGGCGGACGTCGGCGACGGCGAGGCTGCTGGTGGGTTCGTCGAGGACCAGCACGCGGCAGCCGACTGCCAGGGCGCGGCCGATCTCGACGAGCTGCCGCACCGCCGGCGCCAGATCGCCGGTGCGCGTGTCGGGCGCGACGTTCTCCAGCCCCACCTGGGCGAGCGCCGTGGCTCCACGCCGCTGCAGTTCGCCGCGGCGGAGGAAGAGGCCGCCGCGGGCCGGCTCGACTCCCAGGAGCATGTTCTCCGCGACGGAGAGGTGCGGCGCGAGGGCCAGCTCCTGGTGGACCATCATGACGCCGGCCCGGCGCGCCGCCTGGGGCGTGCGCGGCCGGAAGGGGCGGCCGTCGAGCCACATGTCGCCGGCATCGGGGGGGCAGACGCCCGCGAGCACCCGCATCAGGGTGCTTTTGCCGGCGCCGTTCTCGCCGACCAGCGCCAGCACCTCGCCGCGCGCGGCGTCGAGGTCCACGCCGTCGAGCGCCTGCGTCGCGCCGAAACGCTTGCGGATGCCCCGCATCCGCAGGGCGTCAGCGTGTTCCGAGGAGGGCACGGACATCGGGGTCGTCCAGGTTGTCGCGGGTGATGAGGCGGACGCCCGTGTCGATCACGGGCGCGACGGTTTCGCCGCGTAGGCGCGCGACGACGGTGCGGACGCCCAGGTTGCCCATGCGGAACGGGTCCTGCGCCACCAGCGCGGCGATTTCCCCCCGGCGCAGCGCCTCGACCAGCGGCGGCGAAGTGTCGAAGCCGACGAACGCCACCTTGCCCGCGAGCTTGTTCTGGCGCAGCGCCAGCAGCATGCCGAAGGTCGTCGACTCGTTGGGACAGAAGATGCCGTCGGCCTCCCGCAGCTTGTCGAGCAGGTTCATCGCGGCCGTTTTGGCTTCGCCCATGGTGGCGCCGCCGTAGCGGTTGGTGACCGCGAGGGTGATTGCGGGGTGCTTCGCCATCGCTTCGAGAAAACCGGCCTCGCGTTCGTCGGTGCTGGCCGATCCCACCTGGTAGCGCAGCAGGACCGCCTTCCCCTTGCCGTCCAGTTCCCGGGCCAGCCGTTCGCCGCCCAGGCGGCCGCCGGTACGGTTGTCGGTGGCGACGAAGCTGACAAAGTCCTTGCCCGCCTCGCCCTTGAGCGCGGAATCGAAAATGACGACGGGGATGTTGCGGGCGCTGGCCGCCGCCACCGGCCGCAGCAGTGCCGTATCGTCCAGCGGCGCCAGCACCATGCCCGAGATTCCCTCGGTCAGGAACTGCTCGACGATCTGGATCTGCTGCGCGCGGTCGTTCTCCTTGAGCGGCCCCTTCCAGACGATGTCGACGCCCAGCTCGCCGGCCGCGGCCCGGGCGCCGGCTTCGACCGATTTCCAGAAGACGTGCGTCGTTCCCTTGGGGATCACGGCGATCTTGAGGCGGGGGGGAGGTTCGGCCGCGGCGGCGAGCGCCAGCGCGGCAACCGCGAGAAGCGGCGCGCAGAGGTGGTTCCGGGCGGTATGGCGTTCGTTTGGTCGCATTCTTGGTTCCTTTCGGTCGGCGGGGCGCAAACCCCGTTGTGGGCGCGTGCCGGGAGGACGCGGGGCGCGTCACACCCAGAAAGAGAAGTAGAGGTAAACGCCGATGATCAGCCCGAGCACCAGGGCCGTGGTTGCCGCGTCCCAGGCGTTCCACGAGGCGCGGACCTCGGCCTTGTCCAGCGAGGCGTAGGTGAGCCCCTTGATCCGTTCGGCGTCGGGCGGCGGCCTGCAAAACGACAGGCCGACGATCAGCGCGCAACTGATCAGGAGGAGGATGCCCGAGAAGTAGAGGGCGTTGAGGTCGCCGATCGCGGCCAGGAAGGCGGGCGAGGCAATCTTGGCTGCGCCGAAAAACGCCTGGAGCGTGAGTTTTCCCATCCCCAGCACGAACCCGACCGCCAGCCCCCAGACCGCCCCGAAGGCGTTGATGCGCGAGAAGAAGAGGCCGAGGAGGAAGACGGCGGTGATCGGTGGCGCCAGGTAGGACTGCACGCTTTGCAGATACTGGTAGAGGCCGCCCTTGGAGATCAGCGGCATCACCGGGATCCAGAGCAGGCCGAGGATGACCACGACGCTTGTCGCGACGCGCCCGACCCGCACGAGTTCCGACTCGGAGCGTCCGGGCCGGAGCTTCTCGTAGATGTCGACGGTGAAGAGCGAGGCCGACGAGTTGAACAGCGAGGAGAGCGAGCTCATCAGGGCCGCCAGCAGGCCGGCGACCACCAGGCCGCGCAGACCCGAGGGGAGCAGGCGGGCCACCATGGTCGGGAAGATCTGGTCGCCGCGCATGTTGCCCGCGCCGTCGGCGGGGATCGCGAGCAGCCCCTTGGCGTGCAGCGCCGCGCCGATCATGCCGGGAACGAGGAAGATCAGCACCGGCCAGACTTTCAGAAACGCGCCCCAGATCGTGCCGCGGCGCGCCGTGGCGAGATTGCGCGCGGCCAGGGTGCGCTGGACGATGTACTGGTCGGTGCACCAGTACCAGATGCCGACGACCGGCGAGGCGATCAGGACGCCGAGCCAGGGGAAGTCGGGGTCGGAGAGGGGGCGCCAGAGGGCGTATTTCGCGACATCGTTGGCGACGAACGCCTGCAGCTCGTGCCAGCCGCCCAGCAGGCGGAGGCCGAAGAAGGTGATGAAGAACGACCCCACCAGCAGCACGAGCGCCTGCGCCGCGTCGGTGAACAGCACGGCGCGGAGTCCGCCGAACACCGTGTAGACCCCCGTCACCAGGACCGTGGCGAGCGCGCCGATCCAGAAGGCGTTCTGGGGCGAGCCGAAGGTGTCGGGGATGAGCGTGGAGAAAACGAGCGCGCCGGCGTAGACGGTGACCGACACCTTGGTGAAGACGTAGGCGGCCAGCGACACCAGCGAGAGGATCCAGCGGGCCGTGGAGCCGAACCGCCGCTCCAGGAACTCCGGCATCGTGTAGACGCCGGAGCGGTAGTAGAAGGGGACGAAGACCCAGCCCAGCATCAGCATGATCCAAGCGTGCAGCTCCCAGTGGGCCATCGCCATGCCGGTGGTCGCCCCCTGCCCGGCGAGCCCCACGATGTGTTCGGAACCGATGTTGGAGGCGAACAGCGATCCGCCGATGGCGAACCAGCCGATGCTGCGCCCCGCCAGAAAATAGTCGGCGGTCGAGTCCTGCTTACGCGACGACCACCAGACGACGGCGGCCAACAGAACAAAATAAGCGCCCGTGACTGACCAGTCAAGAGCTGTGAGCAGACCCATGGGAGCACTCCTCCGCGCCCGCGAAGGGCTGCCGCCGCTTGCGGCTGTCCGGCGAGGGGCGCGTGTGTTTTGCCATCTGCGAAACGCCGCTAGTATAGGATGCAGAAAGTGCGGGCACAAGGCAGAATGACGACAGGCCGAATGGCGAGAGACGTGACTCTCACGGCTCCTGCTTGTGTCTGCCGCGCGGGCAGCCTACACTATATATTTCAGATGCAGACGACACATCCAGAAGAGTTGCCGCCGGTCTTTGACTGCCACGTCCACCTTTACCCGGCCGCGCTGGCCCCAAAGGCGGTGAGCGCACTCGCGCAGCGTTTCGGCAATCCGCCGGCCTTCGACGGCACCGTGGCCGGGCTGACGGCAGACCTCGCCCGCTCCGGCATCCGCGGTGCACTCAATCTGCCCGTCGCGACCCGCCCCGACCAGGTGGAGTCGATCAACGCCTGGGCCTCCGCGATCCACCACGGCCCGGTGCGCAGCCTCGCAACCATCCATCCCGACACGTCCGACATCCCAGCCACGCTCGACTCCATTCAGGCTGCCGGGTTCCGCGGCGTCAAGCTGCATCCCGAGTATCAGATCTTCACCCTGGATGATCCGCGTGTGCGGCCGATCTGGAGCGGCTGCTCCGAGCGCGGCCTTCTGGTCTTCCTGCACGCTGGCGGTGAACGTGTCTTCGCAGCGCCCTACCACACCAGCCCCCGCACACTGGCGGCACTGCTGGAGGCCTACCCGCGCCTGACGGTCGCGGCGGCGCATCTGGGCGGGTTCCAGATGTGGGACGAGGCCGAAGCGGAACTCATCGGCCGCCCGATCTACCTCGATCTGTCGCACACGCTCTTCTGGATGATCGAGGA
>CAYVKQ010000139.1:0-7727 GCA_964451945.1 uncultured Lentisphaerales bacterium | reverse complement strand
ACGGACGACCTGCTCATTACGAGTGAGCTGCTCTACCTACTGAGCTACGTTGGCAAAAAAGATGGTGCGAAAAATAGCACAGCCGGTCCGGGGCGTCAAGCGCTTGTCCGTTTTGTTCGTGACTTTGGTTCGGCCGGAGGGCTACACTTTTGGCACCTGCAACGCGACAGTGAGGAAACGCCATGGCGACGGAATCTTTCTTTGCATGCGACAAACGGATCAAGCTGGGCATTTGGGGGCTGGGGCGGGGATCGAGTTTCATCCGCTCGGCAAAGGCGCTGAACATCGATGTCGTCTCGGGATGCGATTTCCACGAGACCGTGCGCGAACGGTTCCGGACCGTCTGCCCCGAGGCGTTTGTCACGGCCGACGCCGACGCCTTTCTGGCCAGTGACATCGACGCGGTCCTGGTGGCCACCTATTGCCCCGATCATGCGACGCACGCCATCCAGGCGCTGCGCGCTGGCAAGCATGTACTGAGCGAAGTCACCGCTTTCTTCACACCCGCCCAGGGCGTGGCCCTGGTCGAGGCGGCGGAGGCGTCCGGCACCGTCTACAATCTCGCGGAGAATTATCCCTTCTCACTGCCCAACCTCTACCTCGCACGGCTCTGGAAGGAGGGTTTTTTCGGCGACCTCGCCTACGCGGAATACGAGTATGTCCACGGCGTGGGGCGTTGCTTCACCAATCCCGACGGCACGCCGCTGGAGCCGGGAAACCGTGTACACCACTGGCGCGGCTGGCTCAATTACCACTACTACTGCACCCATTCGCTCGGTCCGGTCATGGTCATCACCGGACTGCGCCCAGAAAAAGTCGTGGCCTTCCCCGATGACGTCGAGAATTTCGGCGTGATCAAGGGGCGGGGGCGGAAGCGCGACGGCATCCTTCCCGGACTCGGCGCCTTCGCCCCCTCGCTGATCCACATGAGCAACGGCGGCATCACGCGCAACCTCATGGGCGGCACCACCGCCGACAGCCACCACCAGCGTCTCTTCGGCACCAAGGCATCGGCCGAGATGCATCCGCTCTGCCTGAAGGTCGGGGCCACCGGCAGCGCCATGCCGATCCGCGTCACTCCCACGTGGGACCAGCTGGGCGACCTGGGCCGGCTTGCCGCGGAGACGGGTCACGGCGGCGGCGATTTCTGGGTGCTCTACTATTTCGCGCGGCAGATCCTCACCGGCGAGAAGGCGCCGTGGGACATCTACGCCGCCGCCGACGTCACCCTCGCCGGCATCCAGGCGTTGCGCAGCGCCGAGGCGGAGGGGGCGCCCATGGAGATTCCCGACTTCCGCGACCGCGCCGCGCGCGACCGCTACCGCGCCGATACCTGGCAGCAAAAACACATCGACCCGTACCGGATCTTTCCCGATGACCAGGACCTGGCCGTCACGGGAGACTTCAGCGCGGTCGGCTGCGCGCTCAACGCCGCCGCCACGCAGGTGCGCCAGGCGCTGGACGCCATGAAGGTCTACCCGCTGGCGGCGGCCGAAGACCAGATCGCCATCCTCGCGCTGGTGAAGGCCGTCCGCGACGCCGCGCCGGAATATGCCGAGACGTATGCCCGCGCCCGCAGGATCGTCGACACCTATCCCGACTCCCAGGGCGGCCGCGCCCTGCGCGAACTGCTCACGGATGTCGGCGAGGAGGAACGGGTCATGAGGACCGAATCCTTCATCGGCGAGATCAACACATGGCTGCTGCAGTCACCGTCCGCGGAATCCCGGGTGATCCGTGTTCAGTGATCCGTGCACTTTTCCAGCCGATTCCCTGATTACCGATCACCTGATGGCTGCTCCCTTCAGGTTCAGGCCCTTGCCACGCGCCGCTTTTCGGACTATTCTTTTCCCATGAAACGCATCTTCTTCTCCACCGCGGTGCTGGCGGCGGCGCTGTTGGTATCGGGCTGCGGCACGGTCGGCACCGACGGCATCACCCAGGTCGCCACCATCGATGCGCTGCTGTGCGGCGTCTACGACGGCCACCTTTCGCTGGCGCAAGTGGTCGGGCACGGCGATTTCGGCATCGGCACGTTCGAGACGCTCGACGGCGAGATGGTGCTGCTCGACGGCGTGTTCTACCAAATCCGCGCCGACGGCAAGGTCTACCTGCCCGGGCCGACGGAACGGACCCCCTTTGCCTGCGTCACGCGTTTCACGGCCGACGAGCGGATAGCGGGCGTCCGCGCACTCGACCTGCCGGCGCTCGAAGCCGCGATCGACGCCGTTGTCCCCGAGCCGAACCGCTTTTGCGCGTTCCGGCTCCACGGCACGTTCGAACGCGTACGGACGCGCAGCGTGCCGGCGCAGCACAAGCCCTACCGGCCGCTCGCCGAGATCGCCAAGGAGCAACCTGAATTCGACTTGCTTGCGGTACGGGGAACGCTCATCGGGTTCCGCGCGCCGCCCTTCGTCAAAGGGGTTAACGTCCCCGGCTACCACATGCACTTCCTCGCCGACGATCTGGGGAGCGGCGGACACGTTCTCTCCTTTGATCTCGCGGAGGGAACGCTCGAACTCGACACGGTGCACGATTGGCTGCATGTCGTCCTTCCCGGCGGGAGCGACGCTTTCGCCACGGCCGACCTCTCCCGCGACCGCACGCAGGAACTGGAATCCGTCGAAAAATGAGCGGCGTCGGCAAATCCAAGAAACCGCATCCGCTCCCCGTCCATCACAACAGCAGGACAAACTCTATGAGTGAGAAACCGTCTCTCTGGCTACTGGTCGCCCCCCTGGATCACCCCGACCTCGCCGCCGCCGCCCCCACGGTCGCCTGGATGGCGGAGGCAGCCGGCGCCGCCTTCGAGTGCTACTTCGAGTGCGCCCGCGATGGAGAACTCTTCGCGCGCACCGGCTCGACTGTGCTGGGCGGCCACCACCACCAGCAGTTCAACTGGCTCTGCGCCCGGACACGCGTCCGCCTCATCCGCCTGGGAAACGCCCGCCTCTTTGAATCGTCGGCACGCGCCTTCGGCCTGGAAGTCCTGGCCCAGGCGGACCGCGCCGTGGCCCTCTACCAGGCGCTCCTCCCCCACCTCCCCGCCCCGCAGCGGCCGGCGCTTTTTTTCGCCCCCGCGACGGTCGAGATCGGTGGCAACCCCGTCGAGATCGGTCCCTACCTCTTTCCCGAGATTTTCTTCCGCCGCGCCCTGGGGCTCCTCCCCGAAGACGGCGCCGCGGCGGCGGCAGCGTGGGACGATGCCCGCGCCGCCTTCGCCTACGTGCCGTCCGCGGCGGCCGACGCGCTGGCGGCGGCGTTCCCGGCGTGTGAATCGATCGACGCGGTGCTCCCCGGCGACGACATTGGCAGCGTCAGCCTGCGGCTCGCCAACCGCTGGCGGAACGAGGCGCGCGGCGTGGTCTTCGGCGATCCCCCGGCCGTGCTGGCGCAGGTGGCCACGCACTGCCGCCACCGCCGCGTCGCGGTGTTCGCCCCCGCAAAGTGGCTCACGTCACGCGAAGTAACGTTCTCGAACTATGTCGAGGCCACCTCCCCGATCGCCGACGCAACCGCCGATCTGGCCGTGTCGCTTGGCAATCCGGTAATCACCGGCCGCCAGACGTGCGACGGCGACATCGTGCGCTGGTCGAAGCACGGCGTGTGCATCCAGATCATCGACCCCAACCGTCCGGCCTTTCCCATCGTTGAAACCCTGCCGCAGCCGTGGACGCAGCCCGCGCAATCCGGCTTCGACCTTGAACCGTCGGACGACCAGTTGCGCGCCTGGGCGCGCGAGGGGCGCCGTCTGACGACGATCGTCTGGCATTCGGGCGAAACGGCCCACACCGAAGCGATGCTCAATCTAGTCGATCTGGCGGTGACGTCGGGCGTCAAGATGGGGATCGGCGTCCACGCGCAGCGCTACGAGACCGCCCCCCAGATGTGGGAGCTGATCCAGACGCCCGTCGACCGCGGCGGCGCGCTCGGGCTGATCGAGCCGGTGCTACACAGCGGTGGCCTGGGCGTGATGGCCGAATACCCCGCGCCCGCCGCGTCGCTGGCGGCGTTCTGCCGCGAAGCGTTGCGGCGCATCGAAGCTGTCGCCGGCCCCGCCGGCGTGCCCAAGGGGTACTACGCGTTCCTCGACACCGACTTCCCCACATTCTCCAAGACCCGTCCCGAAATCTGGGAAGCCATCGCCTCCGCCGGTCTGGAGTACGTCGTCTCGTCGGCGCGTCCCGGTCTGAACCGCGTGCTGTGGCGCACGCCGTCGTGCCTCGCGCTGAACCAGACCTGCCGCGTGATCATGCCCGCCTCGCCGTTTGTCCGCATCGGCGGCCCCGAGGACTACCGCACCGCGGGAGGGCTCAACCCCGGCTGGACCATCGTGGTGCAGGATGCGCCGGTCATCGCGTTCAACCCCTACATCTGGCGCGACGGCGCATCCTTCATGCGGATCGTCGACTGGTTGAAAGGCGGCGGCCAGATCAACGTGACCCCCCGCGTCATCGCCCGCTACGCGCGGATCATCGCCGACGAGGGATATCTGCCGCCCGCGGAGAAGCCCGCATGAACACGCCGCAAACCATTGCCGAGACGCTGCACACACCGGTCAAGGAACGAGTCGACGTTCTCGTCTGCGGCGGCGGCCCGGCCGGCTGCGGCGCGGCCCTGGCCGCGGCGCGCCTGAACGCCCGCGTGCGGCTCGTCGAGTCCTACGGGTTTCTCGGCGGTGTGGTCAGCGCGGCCGGAATCTGCGGCCTGGGCGCCTTCCAGCACGATGTCGACGGCACGCCGCTTTTTTCGGGCATCACCGAGGAGATCTACCGCGAAGCGCATCTACGGAGCGACGGCGACGCCGCGCGGCTGCAGGCGATCTTCTCCTGCAGGCAGGGGCGTCCCGACTACCGCGCCGCGGGGTTCGGTCACTGGCTCAAGATCTACCCTGAAATCTTCAAGCGGGTCCTGGACGAAGCGCTGGAACGGGCCGGCGTGCGCACGCTTCTGCTGGCCGATGCGGTCCGTCCGATCCGCGAGGGAACGCGCGTGACCGGCGTCGCGGTCGAATCGAAGTCGGGCCGCGAGGCGATTCTCGCCGACGTGGTCATCGACGCCACCGGCGACGGCGACCTTGCGGCGCGCGCCGGCGCCCCGTTCGCGCTCGGGCGCCCCGGGGACGGCGCCTGCCAGCCCATGTCGCAGATCTTCGTCATCGACAACTGCGATCCGCCCGAGCTCTACTACGGCATGAAAGACGACCCCAACCCCGACCCGCTCTCCCGCAACCGCTACCGCGGCGCCATCGCCCTCGCCCGCGAACGGGGCGAGATCGCCCTGAATCCCAACGACCTGCTGTGCGCCTGCGACCGTCTGTTCAAGGAAACGCGCCTGGCGTCGGTCAATTTCACCCGCATCCAGCGCCATTCGGCCATCGACGCCGAGGCGCTGTCGCGGGCGTTCAAGCAGGGACGCCGGCAGGTCGACGAAGCGGTCGCGTTCATGCGCGCCTACGTCAAGGGATCTGCCGGCGCCACACTTGCCTTCACCTATCCGCACATCGGCATCCGCGAGAGCCGGCGCATCCTCGGCGACTACACGCTGACGGGGGACGACGTCCGGAACGGCGCCCGCTTCGACGACGCCATCGCGCGGGGCTTCTACCTGATGGACATCCACAACCCGACGGAGACGGGGAAGCCGTCGGATCTGATCGTGCTCGACCAGCCCTACGACATCCCCTACCGCTGCCTGCTGCCGCGCGGCGTGGAGGGGTTGCTGACCGCCGGGCGCTGCATTTCGGGCGACCACCGGGCGATGTCGAGCTACCGCATCACTTCGCACTGCATGGCAGTCGGGGTGGCGGCCGGCGCCGCCGCCGCCCTCGCCGCGGACCGGCGCGTGCTCCCGCGCCAGCTTACTCCGGACGACCTGCGCGCCGCCCTGCGGCGGGCGAACACCCGCATGACATGAACGCCGATCCCTCAGTCCTGGCGCTCATTCCCGCCGCCTGGCTTGCCGCGAACCTCGCGCACCATCTCTGGATCGAGACGCGGAGGCGGCGCTGGGAACGCGGCGTCCGCCGCGACGCCGGCGGCCTTGCGTTCGACGCCGCGCCCTACACGGTTGGCGACGGCGGCGTCGCGCTGCTGCTGGTGCACGGCTTCGCCGACACCCCCGCCGTGTTCCGCGGCCTGGCGGACGCACTCGCGGCGCGCGGCCTGACCTGCCGCGCCATGCGCCTCCCCGGTGCGGGCGAACCGCTGGCGGCCGCGGCGCGGCAGAACCCCGCGACGTGGCTGGCGGCGGTCCGCGCCGAAGCGGCGGCCCTGCGCGCCGCGCACAGGCGTGTCTGGCTCGCCGGCCACTCGATGGGCGGCGCGCTGGCCCTGCTGGCGCAGCTCGACGACCCGGCGACGGCCGACGGCCTGGTCCTGCTGGCGCCGCTGATCGCCGTCTCGCCGGCGCGCGCGCCGCTGCTCCCGCCACGCCTCTGGTTCCGCATCGCCCATGCCGCACTCCCCTTCTCGCGCACCTTCGAGTCGTGCTTCGCGGTGAACGTCCTCACCCGCGACGGCGACGCCATCGCCTACACCCGCGACCGCTTCATCCCCTTCGCCACCTACAGCGGGCTGTTCAAACTGACTGACCGCCTGCGCGGCCGCGGCCCCGACCTGCGCGCACCGCTTTTCGCCGCGCTCGCGGCAGGGGACCGCGTCGTCGACGCCGGCGCCGCGCGCGCCTGGCTCGACACCTGCCGGGCGCCGCGCCGCCGCATCGAGACGCTCGACGACTGCGGCCACGCCATCCCCTTGGAAGCAAACCGGCTTCCCGAACTGAGCGGGCACATCGCCGCCTTCATCAACCACCAGGAGTGAACCATGATCAACGACACCGCCTACACCAGACATCTCCACCCCGCCCCGTCCGCCGGCGCGGTTCCCCTCGTCTACCGCGCCTTCGCCCCCGCCGCCGGCGCGGACGGAAAACACCCGCTCGTGATCGTGCTTCACGGCTACGGCGAACGCGGCAGCGACAACCGGCGGCAATTCATCAACATGCCCGTGTGGTGGTCCGAGCCGGAGTTCCAGGCCAAGTACCCCTGCCACCTGCTGTTCCCGCAATGTCCCGACACGCTGACGCCCGCCGGCGATCCGGTCTGCTGGATCGTCAAACCGGAGCCCGATTGGTCGCACCCGCACTTCACAAAGCAGCCGTCGCCGGCCATGGCCACGCTCCTCGACCTGGTGGCGACGACCCTCCGCGACACGCCCTCGATCGATCCCAGCCGCGTCTATGTCACCGGCATCTCGATGGGCGGCCTGGGGACGCTCGACCTCTGCGCGCGGATGCCGGATGTCATCGCCGCCGCCGCGCCTGTATGCGGCGCGGCCGACACCGCCACGGTGCCGCTGATCCGCCACATCCCGCTGTGGTTCTTCCACGGCGCCGACGACCAAGCGGTCGCGGCCGACGCCTCGCGGCGCATGGTCGCTGCCCTGCGCGAGGCGGGGGCGACGCCAGGGCACACCGAATATCCGCCCGGCTGGGGCCACGCCTGCTGGCTCCCCGCCTACCGCGACGCCGCCCTGCCCGAGTGGCTTTTCCGCCAGCGCAAGGCGTAGCCGCGCGCGCGGGCGAAAACAGCCGAGGACCGTATCGTGTAGTGGGAAACCGCCATGTCCAACAAATCCACCCGTGAAATCATCGCCGCCGCCGCACGGAACGGTCTGGTCGTGCCCGCCTTCAACATTCCGTATCTGCCGATGATGGAGCCCGTCGTC
>CAYVKQ010000138.1:0-7781 GCA_964451945.1 uncultured Lentisphaerales bacterium | reverse complement strand
GGGGTCGGTATCGGAATCGGTATCGGAATCGGCATCGCCAAAATACAGGAAATCTCGACCCCGATACCGATACCGACCCCGAAGACCCAATCGCCCCATCATAAAAGTTGCCGGGTTTTCGCCCCTGAGTGCTTTCCCCCCGCTGTCAGATATGCTATAAAGGCCCCGTATGCACTCCCTGTTCAATCCCTCGCCCGCACACCGGGGCGTCGTGGCCGCGCTTCTCAGACACGACGTCCACCCTGCCGTGCAGTTCGTCAAATACGTCGTCGTGGGCGGGTTGGCAACCGCCGTCCATGTGACCGCCTTCTATCTCTGCGGTTGGCGCCTCCTCCCCTGCCTGACGCCGGACGACATCGCCGTGCGCCTGCTGGGCCTCTCGGTGCCGGCGGTTTCGGAGGCGGCGCGCGCGTGGAACGCCGGGTTCTGCAACGGCATCGCCTTTTTCTTCTCCAACCTCTTCTGCTACCTGCTCAACCGCCTGTTCGTGTTCAAGCCCGGCCGCCACCCCTGGGTGCTGGAACTCCTTTTGTTCTTCGCCGTCTCGGCTGTGAGCCTGACCATCGGCACCACCGTCCAGACCTTCCTGATCACCCATCAGGGAATCCAGACCACCATCGCGTTCGGCGCCAACCTGGTCAGTTCGCTGCTGATCAACTACGCCATGCGCAAATTCGTCATCTTCAAAGGCTGACCCATGTTCCCCATTAAGCTCGACCGCCCCCTCTGTTTTCTCGATATCGAAGCCACCGGCGTCACGCCGCGGGCCGACCGCATCATCGAGCTCGCCATCGTCAAAATCGCCCCCGACGGGAGCGAGACCGCCAAGGAGTGGCTATTGAACCCGGAGGTGCCGATCCCGATTGAAACCGTCGCCATCCACGGCATCACCGACGAGATCGTCACGAACTGTCCCCGCTTCGCCGACGCCGCGCTCGAGATCCGCGCCTTCATCGGCGATGCCGACCTGGGCGGCTTCAACCTCACCCGCTTCGACATTCCGATGCTATGCGAGGAGTTCGCCCGCGCCGGCGTCGCCTTCGAGGCCGAGTCGCGCCGCATCCTCGACGCGCAGAAGATCTTCCACGCCCGCGAACCGCGCAACCTCGCCGCCGCCCTCGCCTTCTACTGCGGCAGGGAGCACACCGACGCCCACGGCGCCGCGGCCGACACCCGCGCCACCATCGACGTCGTGATCGGCCAGTTCAAGCGCTACACCGACCTGCCGGCCGACCTGGAGGCGCTCGACCGCCTCTTCAACCCGCGCGACCCCTTCAACGCCGACCGCGCCGGCCGCTTCCGCTGGATTGATGGCCGCCTCACGGTCAATTTCGGCAAGAAGAAGGGAACGCTCGTCGAGGATCTGATCAAGAACGACCCCGGTTTCCTGAAATGGATCGCACGCAGCGACTTCCCGCTGGAGACCCGCACCATCGCCGAGAACGCCCTCAAAGGCATCCTCCCCGAGCCCCCGCGCCCCAAGGCGGCCGCCACGGCGCCGGCCGCTCCCGAAAGCGATGGTTGAGCCATTTTTCTCCATTGACAGACGCAACATAAATATGCGAATATGCGTTTATGCGAACCACCATTGATATCCCCGATGATCTCGGAAGGCAGATCAAGGTGCGCGCCGCCCAACTTGGTCGGCCGCTTAAGTGGGTAATGATGCGCGCCCTTGAGCGTGAAATCAAAGACGTCGGCATCACCGAAACAGCCCGGCGCAAACGTGTGCTGCCTGTCATACGAAGCCACGCGCCAGGGTCGCTCACGCTCTCGCCCGAAGAGATCAGCGCGCTACTAGTCAGGGAGGAAAGTGCGGCGTATGGCTCAGATGTGCGACGTTAACGTACTTTTGGCTCTGGTTGCAGAGCGCCATACACATCACGATCCGTGCGTGAACTGGTGGAAATCACGCCACACTGATTCACCGGTTCTCATCTGCCGCGAGGTTCAGGCGGCCTTGCTGCGGCTGCTGTCGAATCAGACCGTCATGGAGGACGATGTGCTGACGCTGCCGCAGGCATGGTCGGTCTATGTTTCCCTGTTGAAGGAAGGTGGGTTCGCCCGGGTAATCGAACCGCGCGG
The DNA here is from genome assembly GCA_964451945.1 of uncultured Lentisphaerales bacterium. Taxonomy (GTDB): domain Bacteria; phylum Verrucomicrobiota; class Kiritimatiellia; order RFP12; family JAAYNR01; genus JAAYNR01. The sequence goes on along the minus strand of CAYVKQ010000138.1, from coordinate 5,696 downwards.
CATCGACATCCAATGGGAGCGTTTCTGCCGACCCTTCGGACATGCGCCAAAAATGGTGATGGATGCCTATCTGGCCGCTTTCGCCATCAGGGGCGGTTACACGCTCGTCACTTTGGACCGTGCCTTCATGCAGTTCGACGGATTATCCGTTCTGTTCCCCGAATGAAGTCCCGGCTGGAATGGATAAGCCGCTTTTCAGCAGGCTACGGTGTGGCGGAGGGAGATGTGATTACACGCAGATTGCTGAACCGCATCTCGCCGCCGTCCGGGGCGTAGATCAGCAGGTTGACCTTCGTCGCCGAGCAGGGCAGCGGCAGCGCGGCGCGGAATTCCCAGGACGACGGCTCGCACTTGAAGGTCTTGTCGGCGCAGGAGAAGAATGCCGTGTTGCGTCCCGGCTTGATGTAGAACGGCGCCGTTTCAAAGTAGCCGCCGCTCGTTTCCAATCCCAGCGCCACGCGCGCGCCGCAGGAAAGACGGCTCTCGACATCGAGCGCCAGCACGTCCGCCGGCGTCAGGGAGAGCGCCGGATCCAGCATCCGGCCGATGGCGGCCTTCTCCCGCTCGCCCACCTGGAAGGTCACGTCCAGCCGCCCCTTGACGGCTTGCGCCAGCGTCGCAGGATCGCTCCACGTCTCGTGAAACCAGGAGGCCGGGTCGTCGGCACCGGCGACCGGGCGCGCCTGCCCCTGCGGCGCACGCGCGTCCGAGGGGTCGGCGGCACGCCGCATGCCGCCCGCGGCGTTCTCCATGAACGTCAGGTCGATTTTGCCATGCTGGCTTAAAAAGAAGAGCGCCAGATTGATCCCCATGCGCGTCGCCCCCTCCTGCATCTCGGCGGGGCCCAGGCTCGTCAGTGAATCCTTCAGCGGCTGCGTGTGCGGATCGATGTTCAGGCCGTCGCCGTAGTCGTTCCGCGTGTAGACGACGGCGACCCGTCCGTTGATCACGATCCCCTCGATGTAGTCCTGGCGGTACTTGTCGCCCGGCGGGATCGCGTAGCCCTTGTAGCCGCGCGCGAGATCGTAGCCCGTGCGCCAACCGCCGAACTCGGGTCCCAGCCGCACGATGGACGCACCCGGCAGCACACGGACAATCTCCCGGCGGAAGGCCCGGTCGAACGTCTCGTCGCGGTAGTGCGTCGAATCGTCGGCCCACAGGTGGCCCCCATGGTTCAGATAGTCCTGCAGGTTCCGGACCTCCGCGTCCGTGAAACGAAAATCCTTGTCCCCGGTCAGGTAGACGAACGGCACCTGGATCAGGCCGGGCTGGTCCAGCCGCACGACCGTGTCGGACGCCATCAGCGCCATGCCCGTGCGCTCGCGGAGCTGGTGGCTGAGAAACATCATCGCCGTCCGCGCGCAGTCCCAATCGCCGCCGTACTGGGCCATCGCCAGCGTGGCATGCACGGTGCCGGCGCCGCCCGCGTTCCCCTTGAACGCGAGATCGCCCGCCGTCGCATCCTGCCGCGCCTCGGGCCGCGCGGCCGCGCCCGCCACCTCGATGCCGGCGTCGCGCACTGGCGCCGGGCGGCGCGCCTCGTCCGGCAGACGCGGAGCGGGCGCCGCGCGCACGGCGCCCGGACGCTCCCCCGCCGCCGCGGAGGCATCGGCGCGCCCCACCACGGGGACACGCGGTCCTTCCACCGGTTTTGCAGCGCCGCCCGCCGGGCGGCGCGGTCCGAGCGCGGCCAAAGGCGCCTCCTCCCCCGGCAGGTGCGGCGCCGGCGGCGTCCTCGGCGCGCGCTCGCCGCCGCTTGCCGCCGCCAGTAGCGCCGCAGGAGGCCGCACGCCCGCCGTGTCGCCAAGCCGCACTTCCGCCGTGTGCACCGCGGGACGTCCGGCCGGCGGCAGTGCAAGCGCACCGTGGCGGATGGCCCGATTCTCAGCGTGCGGCGCTCCCGCCGCGGCGCCGCCCGCGCGCGCGACCGCGACCGGCGCGGCCCGTTCCGGCTCCCCCGCCGGCGGCGCGGTAGTGGCGCCGGCCACACGCAGCGCCGGCAGGGACGGACGGTCGGTGGCCATCACGTCGGCGGCCGGCGCCCCCGCCGACCGCTCGCGAGGGTCGCTCTCGGAGCGGACAACGTCCGCAGCGGCCGCCCCGCCGGCGGGCTGCCCCGCCGTCTCGACAGCGACCGCTGTCGCGTCGGGCGCAACCGCTCCTTGGATCGCGGCCTGCACGACAGCGCTCGCCGCGCGGCCCGTCCTATCGCCTTCCGGTGCACGGGCTGCGGCATCGGGACGATGCGGCGCCACGGCGGCGGCGCCTACCATGGTGCTTTCCGGCGTTGCCGCCTGCTTGGCGGCAGGGAGCGGCGCCACCGCGGCGGCAAGCGCCTCGGGCGCGGCGTGTGGTTTCTCATCGCCCGTCCCGCCGGCAACCCGCCGCGGAGCAGACGAAACGGCGACCGATACGGGCGAAGCGAGTTCCGAAGTCGTCGCGGCGGGGCGCGCCCCCTCCGCCGCCGCGGAGTTGGCAGGAACCAGCGTCAGCCCCCGGCGCACGGCGGGCGCCGTTGCGGCGGTTGCTTCCGACCGCCCGTGCGTCAGACTCCGTTCCGTCTCCTGCCGCGCCTCCTGCGCCGCGCGCTTCGCCTCGACGCGCAGGCGTTCGTCCGTCACTGCCTCGGGCGGCAGCGCTTGCGCGCGCCGTTCGCTTCCGGCAACGGCGCCGCGTAGCGCTTCGGTCCCGGCCGGTGCGGCGGGCACCCCCGCCGCCGAAACATCCGCCGCCTGCCGCGGATCGGGCAGCGCAACCTGCATCCGCCGCCCCTCCGCAGCGCGCCGCGTCTCCTCCGCTCGCGCTTCAGCGACCACACGGGAACGCTCCTCGGTCGCCGTTGATTCCCGTTGCTTGGCCGCCACAACTACAGATTCCGCAAGCGGCGCTTCGGGTGTGACCGTCTGGCGGGCTTGTGGTTCCTCGGCTCGCGCCAGCGGCTCCGGCGCCGGCGCCGCCTCTGGTTGCCGCAACGCTTCGCGCACGGCGGCCGCAAGCCCCGCCTGCGAGAGGTCGGCAGCCGCGCGCTCCTCGGGCGGCTGCAGCGAATGCGCGACCTTTTCCACTTCTTCAAAGGCGGCAGGGACAACGTCAACGGCAACGGCGCCGGCGGGCGGCGTGATCTCAATCCCCAGTTTCTTCTCCATGGCGTTGAGGGTAACGGCGAGCGTCGGCGATACCTGCTCCATGGTCATCACGCGCGTCTGCACCAGCAGGTCGAGGGTCAGCAGAAAGACGAGCAGGTGCAGGGCAACGCTTGCCGCGTAATACTTGGCGAGACGGTTCTCCTCGCCGCGCGTCATGCGCCAGAGCAAATAGAGCAACAGGAGGATCAGCAAGACCACCAGCGCGATGCGTCCGTAGTTGATCCCGCGGACCGGAGGCGGCTGGGGCGGCGGCACCGCCGCTTCGGGCGCGGGCGGAGGCGGCAGCGCGGGGGGCGCCACCGTTTCGGACGGAGGAGGAACCGGCGCCTCCGGCGGCAGAGGCTCGGGTTCCGGTTCCGGTGCCGGTGCGGGTTCGGGTGCGGGAAGCGGCTCGGGCGCCGCCACGGCGACCCGCCACGGAACCTCCGCGGCGCCCCAGCCCCAACTGACGGCCACGCGTCCGGCGATGTCGCCGTCGGCGCCGGTGCTCCCCACCACCACCTGCCAGCGGCTCGTCCCGGTGCCCAGCACGGCGTCGCGGAGGGCGTCGCGGCGCGGATCGGCACCCTGGAGCACCGCGCGCACGCGGCACGCGGGGTCGACCGCCTCGACGACGGCCCAGACGGTTCCGGTCACCGTCTGCCCCGGCGTGATTCCTTCCCAGAAGAGGCGTTCGGGCCCCACGATCACACGCGGGGCGCGCACCCGCACCTCGACCGGAACCTCGGCCGCGGGGAGTCGTCCGACTGTAACGACGACACGGCCGGTTGCCGTCCCCGGCAGCGTTTCGGGGCCGGCGCCGACAACCACGGGCAAATCGAGCGTCCGCCCTTCGGGCAAGTCGCCGTCATGGATCGGCAGGATTGCCGAAAAGCCGCGGGGGCCGTGCAAGTCGGCGCGGAACCTTCCCCGTCCCGCCACCGCCACACGCCCCGTCGCCGTGCAACCCGGATCGAGTTCGAGGCGCAGCGGTGCCGGCTGTACCCACAGCGTGTCGCGCCGCATCGGCACCACGCGCTGTGCCAGCGACGCCTCCCGGCGGAAGGGATAGCCCGCCGCCGTGATGCCCTGGGCAATGACCCGCCACGACACTTCACCCTCACTGCGCGGAACACCGAACCCGGCATAGTAACCACGATCCGTCAACGAAAGCGGGTGTTCCGCGCCATCCACCTCCGTGGCGAGCGACACCGCGCACCCGTTGGTGACCGGCACGCCGTCGCGCACGACCAGCGCCGCCACGGCGCACGGAACGGCGTCGGTCGCCACGCCCGCCGGCGGAAAGAGGATCAGATCCAAATCGCTTTCGGCGGTCGCCTGCAACGTACCGCCGCCCGTGGCCTGCCAAAGCCCCCGCTCGGGGAGGTAGCACTCGGCCAGCGCCGCCTCGGGCGGGTCGGCGCGCAGTGTCAGCGTCTCGCCAGCCGTGGGCGGCGTCACGCGCGCCTCCCCCGACGCCGCCGCATCCAGCGTGAATGCCAGCACCCGTATGCTGTCATCGACCGGAATCGCGATGGCTTCCGTGGCGAGAGGCCAGGTGCCAATCGTCACCGACGAATGAATCGCCAGGACAATCTCCTGGAATATCGCCTCCAGACGTGTCATGTCCGGCGCGAACAGAAACGTGCCGCCCGTCTCCCGCGCGATCCGTTCCAGCGTGCGGCGGTCGGCCAAATGAGAGAGACCCACGGTGTAGACCGGCATGCGCGCGGCGACAAACTGACGGTGGGCATCATGATAGCGGCTCGGTTCGTCCTTGCCATCGGAGAGGACAACCACGATTTTGCGCGACTCGGGGAGCGCCGCGAGCGTCTCCCGCGCCAGCGTCAGCGCCGCGTCCAGGTCGGTGGAACCTTCTGCGACCAGGTCCGGCATGGCACGCTCGAAGGCGGCCGCGTCGGCGGGAGGGGTCGGCGGCAGGACCAGGCGCGGGCGCTTGCTGAAGCCGACGACGGAAAGCGTCCGCACCGCGCCGCGGCTGGCGGCGATACGGGCGAAGAGCGCCAGCGCCTTGACCCGCAGCCGCAGCGGGTCGGTCTTGCGCATGCTGAACGAGTCGTCGACGACCAGCGTCACATCCATGCGGCCGCCGGTCGCGCTCACGGCGCCGGGAAGACGGATTTCGCACGGCGCGCCGGTCCCCTTCGCGCGCAGCACCAGGTCGGCGCGCCCGGAGACGGCGGCCGGCCAGCCGCCTACAACCACCTGCCAGCCGCCGGCCACGGGACGGGCGCAGACCAGCCGCGCCTCCCCCGTACCGGCGGAGCCTTCGAGGCGGGCCGTGAAAGCGAGGGCGCCCGGCGCCTCGTTGTGCGCGAGCGTCACGAACCCGTAATGGCCGCGGTCCTCATAGGCGGCGGCTTGCAGGCGGCAACAGCAGAGGACGGCCGCCGCGCCGAACAGCGCCACACCGGCCAACAGTTTTCGCCTGCCCCCGCCGCCTGTCACGGGAAACTCCTTTTCAGCAATCGGTGATCACTGGTTACTGGTTACTGGTTATTCATCCGTCTGAAACGTCGCCACCGACACCTGCGCGATTTCCGCCTTTTC
>CAYVKQ010000137.1:7373-7784 GCA_964451945.1 uncultured Lentisphaerales bacterium | reverse complement strand
CCGCGCGCCAACGAGGTGCTGGGAAGGGCGCTGGTCAAACGCGGCGCGCCGCGGCAGGCCGCCATTCACCTGCAACTGGCGCTGAACACCCAGACCAACGCCGCGCTGCTGACCTTCCTCGGCGAAGCCAGCCTCCGTATCAACGAGCCGAAACAGGCGAGCGCCACCCTGGAAGAGGCCGTCCGCCTGCCCGACGCCACCGGCGAAGCCCATCTGCTGCTGGCGCGCGCGCTCCTCGAACAGGACGAGTCCGACGCGGCCGAACGGGTGCTCCGCGAAACCCCCGCCGCGCGCGTGACCCCCGCTCTCGTCCTGTTCCACGCCAACATCCTCCACGCACGCGGCCAGCCGGCGGCCTGCCGGCGGGCGCTGGCGGCGCTCGACGCGCGGCGCGACCAAGCGACCGCGCTG
>CAYVKQ010000137.1:0-7363 GCA_964451945.1 uncultured Lentisphaerales bacterium | reverse complement strand
AAACCTGCTGGCGAAAACGGCGGGTGTGGAAGAAAAGGAACCCGGCCACGATGGCGACCCCAGAGCCGACTAGACCGAACAACCGGACAGACGCGTGTGGCATCAGGAGTGGCGCGTCTTGACCGAGCGGACGACGGTGTAGCCGCGGCGGCGGACCGGCTCGGCGTTGCCGAAGCATCTGGCCATGAAGGCCTCGTGCCAGCGGCTCTGCTTGGCGACGATGAGGCAGCGTCCCCCCGGCGCGAGGGCGTCGCAGGCGTTGCGGATAAAGAGCTCGGCGATGGCGTAGTTGCCGAAGTAGGGGGGATTGCCAACCGCCAGCGTGAACCCCTTCTCGGCGACACCGCTGTCGGTGCAGACGACGGAGAAGTCCTTCAGGCCGTTGGCGTGCGCGTTGGCTTCGGCGCAGGCCGCGGCCCGGGCGTCGCTGTCGACAAAGGTTACGCGCAGCCCCGGCCGTGCGCGGGCGAGGGCGATGCCGACAATGCCGCAGCCGCAGCCGATGTCGAGCACGCGGTCGGCGGCCGTCGCCTCGTGCACGGCGACCTCGGCCAGCGCCAGCCCCCCCTGGTCGGGACGGCGGTGGGAGAAGACGCCGGGCCGCGTCGTCAGGGTGAACGGTGCTTCTCCCGGCAACGTGGCGTCGAAGACCGCTTCGAAGTTCTTGAGCTTCGGCAGGGGGCGCGCGCGGACCGCGCGGGCGAAGACCAAGCCGCCTTCCACGGTCACCGCCGTCTTGCCGAAAACGGTCTTGAGCTGGCCGCGCAGCCATTCGGCGTTGCCCTCGAACGCGAGCAGGCAGGTCCCGCCGTCGCGAAGCGTCTCGTGGACGTTCTGCAGCAGATCCTGCACGAGTTCGGCGGGCATGGCGTTGCGCGAGAGCTGCACCACGGCGGCGTCGAAGGGAAGGCCGTCGGCCCCGGGCGCGAGGTCCGCCGCGTTGACGCAGGCGATTCCCTCCGCGGCGCCGCTGCCCGCGAGCGTGCGGCGGATGGCGGCGAGGTGGTGGGCGTCGGTGGTGTGCGCGACCACGGCGGCCTGCGGAAAGAGGAGGCGGACCGCCGCGGGGAGGACGCCCGTGCGGTTGCCGGCGACCGCCACCCGGGCGGGCGCGGGCGCGAGCAGGGGGAGCCGTTCGAGCAGCAACGCCTCGGTGGGGTGGAGCCCCGAACGGGAGCGGACGGCGAGGGCGCCGCCGAGGAAACGTTCGTCGCGGGCGCGCGGGGGAACGAGATCGGTGGTGCTGAGCGTCAGCGGCATCCGCATCTCCCTTCGGCGATCAGGCGCGGCAGGGCGTCGAGCCGGTCGAGCACCGGCCTGCCCGACGCCAGCAGCCGGGCGCGCGACTGGTGGCCGCGGGCGACCAGGACGCAGCGGCAGCGGAGCGCGGCGGCGACTTCGTGGTCGTGCAGCGTGTCGCCGACCAGCAGCGTGGCCGCGGCATCGCCGCCGAGATCGCGCAGCAGCGTCCGTCCTCGTTCCTCCTTGGATCGTCCGTGCAGGTTGTCGGCGCCGTAGACATGCGCGAACAGCCGGTCCAGGCCAGTCCCGGCGAGGAGGCGGTCGAGGATCGTCTGCTCGCAGGACGAGAGGATAGCCTGGCGCAGTCCGCGCGCCGCGAGGGCGTCGAGCGCGGGGCGGGCGTCGTCGAACAGCCGCAGATCGGGTTGCGCCAGATAGGCGTCGTGGTAGTCGCGCGCCAGTCGCTCCCAATCCTCGTGGGCGAGGTCGAAGCCGGCGGCGCGGTAGTAGTCGTCGACCGGAAAACCGAAGCGCTCGCGGTAGCGGCCGACCGTTTCGGGCGCGAGACCTCGGGGCGCCATCAGGGTGTTGAGCGCACGGACCGAAGCGGCGACGTCGTCGAGTAGGGTGCCGTTCCAGTCCCAGACGACGCAGGTGATCGCCGCAGGCGTGGTGGATGGTGAAGCGTGACTCATGGGAGCTGGGATGGCGACTCCGGGAAGCGCACGGCCTTCTCCTTGTGCTGCCGCCGTTTCGCGTGGTGTATCGGAAAATCTGAGGTTCAGTTCGTGACGTTGACGGTGACCGTCCGAGTCTTGCCCGTGGCCACGTCGGTTGCCGTGACGGTCCATTTGCCGGTCTGGTCGTTGTGGGCGATGGGGAGGCTGCAGACGAGGCGCCCCGCCTCCGTGTCGAGCTTGCGCATCTCGATGGGCTGCGTGCCGTCGGGGGCGACGGTCTCGATGCGGATGACGTGTGGCGCGAGGTCGGCGGGAGCGGCATCCGCGGTCACCGCCACCTCCAGCACGATGTCGCCGCCCCGCTTCACCGACGACGGCGCCTTCACGGCAAGGTTCTTCACCTCGTAGGGGAGAAGCGCGAAGAGATAGCACCCCAGCCCATCCAGTTGCAGCGGAATGCGGTCGGTGCGGCCGAGGCTGCGGCCGGTGCGGACATCGCTTACCCAATAGGGCGCGTCGAGCGTGATCTCCGCCGGCAGCGGGTAGCGTTCGTAGGCGAACGATCGTTTCTCGACCGTCAGATAGTCGGCCTTGCCGCGCCGGAAGACGGCGAACTCGACACCGGGGATCTCCCGGCCGTCAGGGGAACGGGCGGCGAAGCGCGCCTGCACGCCGGCCTTCGCCAGCAGGGCGCGGAAGGCTGTCCGCCCCTCGCCCAGTTCATTGCGGCCGAGCAGGAAGTCGTAGGCCATGGGGGCGAGGTTGAGCAGCATCGCCTGTCCCTTGCCGGTGGTGTTGACCAGCAGGGCGGGGGCGCCGGCGAGCTCGCCAAAGGCGCGGGCGGTGCCGGCGGTGATGGAGGCGTCGGCGCGGAACCCGTTCAGGGTGAACGGCTCGGGCGTCAGGCCTTCGATCTTTAGCGGGCCCGCCACGGGCAGGGCGCGCTCCTGGCGCCGGGCGATGCCGAAGAGCGTGTCGAGCGCCCCTTGGGCCAGCGGCTGTCCGCTGGTGGTGAAGGTGGCGGCGCGCAGGTCGGCCAGGACGCAGCCGCCCGCCTCGGCGAAGGTCCGGATTTCGGCGGCCTCGCGGTCGCTGAGCGCCTGCGCGTACGGCAGGATGAGGAGACGGACGCCGCCCTTGCGCAGGTCGCCGCGCTCGATGTAGGCGCTGGTCAGGTAATCGTACTGCAGGCCGAGATCCTCGATGATTCCCTGCCACGAGCCTTTTGATGTGGCGTGGGTACTCATCTCCTGGGCGTGCGGGGTCATGTGTCCCGAGGAGCGGCTGTGGAGGATGGCGATACCGTCGTTCAGCCGCTGCCCGCGGAGCAGCAGCGCGTCGGGTCCGCGGGTCACCTCGCGGTAGCTTTCGAGCATCACCCCGGAACGTCCGGGGTTGGTGGTGAGGTCGCCCTGCAGGCCGGCAATGCAGGCGCTCCAGAACCAGGAGAAGTTGCATCCGGTGAAGAGCCCGTGCCAGACCTGCTTGCGGCGCATGGCGTCGGGGACTTTCTTGCCGCCGTAGATGCCGATCGTCTCGCCGACCCACTTGTGCGGAAGCGCGCGGGCGAGCTCGATGTCCAGCGGGCCGATGTAGGGGATGATGGTGTCGGTGTGCGCCAGCACCTCGGGGACGATGTTGCCGAAACTGGCGGCGCCCTGTCCGATGCCGATCGTCGGGTCGACGGCATGGACGGCCTCGGCGACGCTCTTCATGTGCCGGATGAAGAGGTCTTCGAGGTAGGTGGTCTTGTCGATCGCCGGGGCGAAGACGCCCTTTTCGGTCTGGGCGGCGACCAGCTTCGGGTCGATGGCGGCGAAGGAATTGGTCTGCACGCCCCAGGCGGCGTTGAGCTTGGCGATCTCGCCGTACTTGTTGCGCAGCCAGTTCTGGAAGCCGATGACGTCGGGCGCGAGGGCCGGTTTGATCCGGGGGAGGGTCTCCTCGGTGATCGCCGCCCAGGAGGCGAACGCCGTGCCGTTGGCGTGGTTGAACTCCTCGATCGTGCGGTAGGCCTCGCGGAAGGCGTCGGTGAAATCCCGGAGATCGCCCGGCTGGAGTTTCATGGAGACCAGCTCCGGGACGTTCACGCTGTCCATCCACCAGAAGAAACTGTTGCCGCCACCAGGGAGGCCGCGCTGCCGGCGGTACTCCGTGGCGCCGACCCCCGCCGCCTCGTATTTCTGGCGGATGCGCCGGAAGAAAGGGGGAATCCAATTCGGGTAATTACTCGCGAAATCGCTCGCGACGCCCGAGTCGTCGCCGGTGGAGACGAAGCGGCCGTTGCGCTCGCGCAGCTGCGTCGCGATGTGGCGGAAGGTGGCGGCAACGCCGCGGTGGTAGGCGTCGGACGCCAGACTGCCGCCGGTCCGGTTGTTCGAACCGGAGAGCCAGAAGCGCGTGGTGATGTCGCCGCCCTTGGCCAGCAGCTCGGGGGCGCCGTTGCCCTGGAAGAGCTGGATGCCGTAGCCGCGGAGAATTTCCTGGCGGTGGTCCAGGATGCGGCCGGTGGCGTCGCTGTCGGTGAAGATCGCGTAGTCGTCGCGCTCGGGATGGCGGTAGAAGAAGGTGTGCGACCGGCGGTCCAGAACGCGTCCGTCCTGTTCGAGGAAGACGTCGAGGTTCTGGAAGGTGTGCCACAGGCGGCTGCTCGGCAGGACGATGCCGGCCGCGCCCCCGGCGGCGGTGATGCCTCCGACACGCTCGGTGACACGTCCGCGGATGTCGCGAATCTCGGCGCGGAGCGTGGTTGCCGACGTGGCATGGGCGACGGTCACCGTCGCGGCCAGCGCCTCGCCGGGCCCGATTGTGCGGTGGACGAAGGAGATCTCTTGCAGGGCGGGCGCCGGGAGGAGCGAACGGCAGGAGGGGTTGCAGCGGCAGGGGCCGCCGTCGCAGGCCCGCACCGTGAACCGGGCGCTGGCCCAGTCCACGACCTTCGTGCCGTCGAGCAGCCAGGCGTCGGCGTAGTAGTCGCCGGCGTCGAGGGGGGGCACCGCCAGGGCGATGTGGTTGGTTCCGGCGGTGACGGCGACCTTCTGCGTCCCGGAGGCCTGCACGCGTCCCCAGCGGTCGCGCAGGACGCGCCGGACCGTTCCGGCGAAGGGACGCGGACCGGCGGTGAGCAACGCGACTTCGCCGGCCGTCGCCGGCGGCAGGGGGGACCCCGGCGCTTCGACACGCAGCAGGCGCCGTTCCGGCAGGCGCCCCAGGGCGTCGAGAACAATGCGGCAGGAGAGACCGCAGAAATACTCGGCTTGGAACAGTTCGTCCGGCGGCATCTCGACCTGTGGGCTGATGGCCGTCGCGATGTAGCCACCGGTGTGTCGGACCGAGAAGACGTCATAGCGTCCCTTGCCCAGCGCGAAGCGGCGCACGGGGGGGATGTTCAGGGGGACCTCGATGCGCTCCAAGGGCGGCATCGGGTCTCCCAGATGGTTGCGGTACACGCCGTTGGTCGAGGGAATCGCGCGGGTCATCGCGTCGCGCGGGATGTTGGCGGCCAGATCGTCGTCGGTCTCGCCCCTGCCGGGGAGCCCCCATGTGCTGTCGTTGCCGAGGACGGCGATGCCGACGCCCTCCAGCAGACGCACGGTCAGCCAGTACTGCAGGTCCTTCGGCCAGGCGGCGGGCGAAGTGGCCAGGAAGACAAACCCTTCATAGGTGTTCTTCTTCAGCAGTTTTTCAAGCTGGGCGCGCTTGTCGTCGACCAGCAGCAGCCCCTCCTTGAAGTAGTCGCTGGAAGGGCCGATGGAGCCGCCTCCGCACTGCCACACATCGGCGTCGAGATCGATGCGCTGCAGGAGGGCATAGGCATCCCATGCCGCGTACGAGTTGACGCAAATCAAAACCCGCGGCTTGCCGCCGACATGGTTGCGGGCCCAGGGCACGGCGGGGTAGTCGCGGGTGGCCGGGTCGGGGCCGTTCTCCGGTTCATCCGGGATTCCCGGCGCGTCCGCGGGCGGGTTCAGCACGACCGCCGTGCGCGGCTTGCCCTCGGCGAGCAGAAGGGCCCGCTGCATTGTCCAGTGGAGATCGTCGAACGCGGTGGCGAGTGCGGCGGCCTCCGCCTCCGCGCGGCTCAGTTCCCCGACCTTCAGTGCGGTGCGCGCAGCCAGGTTGGTGTCGAGGGTGTGCAGGCGCGCGGCGAGCGGGGCGGCGCTGTTGGTGTAGGAGCGGAAGAAGCCGGGCGCGGGTTCGTCGCGCACCGCCTGCGCGAAACGGTCGGCGGCGGCGCGGGCGCCGTCCAGCCCGGCGCGGGCCTTGTCCAGATAGCTCTGCGAGGTGGTTTTGCCGCGGTCGAAGACGGCGAATCCGGCGTCCGTCTGCACCCGGATGGTGCGGCGATCGAGATCGGGGTAGGCCAGGCGGAGGCCCTCGGCGTCGGTGGCGGGGAGGCGGTCGACGAGGATGCACTTGCCGTAGAGGCGCACGTCGTGGTGGCTTTCGCCCTGGGTTGACCAGGTGAGGAACTGGGAAATGGCCTCGACGCGCGCCCCCTTGGCGTCCACGGCCGCCTTGTAGAAGCGGAAGCGGCAGGGGTTCATGCCGAAGACGTACCCCGCGCGCGGCTGGACCTGGATGTGCGCCAGGGCGATGCGCCCCTCGGTCTGCCAGAAGGCGTCGCCGATCATGGCGGTGTAGTCCCAGTCGGCGGAGAGTCCGTAGACCCAGTCGTTGAGCAGGCCCCAGCCGAAGTCGTAGTACCACGCCATCTGCTTGTCCGCGGTTCCGTTGAACCAGGCCTGGAAACGGGTGTGCCGGTCGTTGTTGCCGTCGATGTGCAGTTCGAGGCAGTCGCGCCAGATGTGGGAAACGGCCCGGTTGGCGATGGCGCGGCGGAAGCGGTCCATGTTCTCCGCCGTGTCCTCGTGGGCGGTCACGGCGACGTACAGGTAGGTGTCGTCCCAGAGATAGCGGACTTCGGTCTTGGGCCAGGGCAGATTTCGGCTGCCGATGCTGGCGGGGCCGAAGTCGTCGAGCACGGCGGCGTCTTTCCAGACCGCGTCGTCGAGCCTGCCGTCCAGTTTGGGCGGGGTTTTCGCCCGCGCGATGAAGTGGACTTTGAAGCTGTCCGAAAGGGCCGGGTCGAGGGCGGGGGGCGTCTGGCCCCGCGCGTTTCGGACGGCGGTTGCGGCGAGCAGTGCCGTCGCCATGCAAAGAACCCATCCACGAATGCAGCGATTTCCGTTTCCCATGGCGTCCCTCCTTGTCGTTGCGCGCACGCGATCACTCCGCCCGCGACGGTCGCCGCGGATGATCACCCCCGATTCACGCGAATGGTAGGTTGAACCCGGGGGTGCGTCAAACGAAAAAGGGAAATAGCCCTGTCGGCACCCTTGCGGGCGTATCCGAATTATGACATATTCACTCTGGACGACGCCATCCTTGTCTCACGGGGGGCCTGGAGGTCCTTCGAAAGGGGAGTGCTTCATGCGGGT
>CAYVKQ010000136.1:0-7789 GCA_964451945.1 uncultured Lentisphaerales bacterium | reverse complement strand
CCACGCCGAATTTCAGCGGCACGCGGGTCTGCACCGGCAGGAAGTAAAGCTGCGCCCCGACCACCCGGATATCGCGCGCGTTGCGCGTCACCTTGCTGCCGCCTGTTTGCATAGTGCCCGTATGATAGAACATGGCCCAGCGGCAGACCAATGGAAAACACGCTTTTGACCTTTTGAAGATCCCGCGGCAGAGAGAAGAGGTGCGGTCGAACCTCCACCTCATTTGGCATCGCACGCCACTTCTCCCGCTCTCTCGGCCTCTCCCATCATCAATCGTGCTGCAGCCTCCCACGCCCAGAGTTGGCTATCGCTTTGTGCGTGGCGTTGAGCTATGATCAAAACGTCGGACCTTGATGAAACCGTCTTGAATGAAAGGGGCGCGGATGAAGACCAGCGCTGGCATGAAGGGCATGGGAAAACTTGTTTCGATGTCGGCGATGGCGTTCGCCGGCGCGGCTGTCGCCGCTGCGGATCCGGCCTTTCCGGACCTAGCCACAACGGTGACGACGGTCAGGACTCCGGATGGCGAGGCGGAACTCGCGGTCTACGCGCCGCGGCTCAAGGTCAAGGCGCCCGCGCTGCTGTTGATCGCCGAGGAGAAGGCGGCGGATTTCGCCGACGGCACGAGCGGTCCGAGCCGCTGTCAGTGGCCGGTTTCGGTGATTACGGCCAAGGGCTACGCCGCGCTGGCGCTCGACTGCTCGAAGCTGCAGGGCGACTTCCACGAGGTTCGTGTCGCGGCGGTGAAGGCGGCGATAGACGCGCTGGCGGCGGACCCCGCGTCTCCCGTCGATGTGTCGCGCATCGCCGTGGTCGGCGAGAGCCAGCGCGCCGAGACGGCCGCGCGTGCGGCGGCAGCCGACGGGCGCATCGCCTGCGCGCTCGCCAACAACCCGGTGCGCAAAGCGGGGGTGAAGCACCCCGCCCGCGATGTCTGGACCGGTGAGACCGCGTTTGATTTCGCCGCGTGCGGCGCAAAGACAGTGATCGGCTACGAGATGAGCGGCAAAAGCGAGCGCGGCTTCCAGTCAATGCCGGCGAAATTCTGGCGCTTCGGCGGTTCCCAGCTTACCGGCTACGACTGGCTGGCCTACATGGACTACCTCGACGCGCAGGGCTGGAAGCCCGATCTCGCCAAGGTCCGGCTGCCGCGCGAGTTCAAGGTGCTCGCCTGGAACATCGAGGGGCAGTCACAGTCGCCGAAGGAAGTCGCTTCAATGATCGAGCTGATCCGCGACATGAACCCCGACGTCGTGCTGATCGTCGAAAACTACGGCCTTCTCCCGAAGCTCGCCACGGGCCTTGGCGCCGGCTGGCACGCCGTGCGTTACTCGATGTCGCTTGCGCTCGTCACCCGCTGGCCGGTTGTCCGCAAGGCGAACCCGTTCTACGCGGAGTGGAATTACCTGGATGGGTCTGGTCCGTTCAACCTCGGCTTGGCCGAACTCGACGTTGCCGGGCAGCGCGTGCGGACTTGTCCGCTCTGGATCAACTGGGAGCCGTCGCAGACCGTGCCCGAGGGCGCCACGGCCGAGGACATGCTGCGCATCGAGCTCGCGCCGCCGCGTTTTTCCAACCGCCGCATCGACGAGATCAACGGCATTCTGGCCTCGCTCCAGCGCGAGATCGCAGAGGCGAACGAGGTGCCGCTCGTGATAGGTGGCGACTTCAACGGCCACTCCCACCTGGACTGGACGGAGGCGACCAAAGACCTCCGCAATCATGCTGGCCTTGTCGTGCCGTGGCCGGCGTCCCTCGCGATGGAGAAGGCCGGTTTCACCGACTCCTTCCGCGTCGTCAATCCCGAACCCGTCGCCGACTACGGCGTGACCTATCCTTCGCGCGGCGGTAAACGGATCGACTTCATCTACGCAAAGGGCGCGAAGCTCCGTCCAGTGGCTTCCGAAAGCCTGCTCGCGGCCTGGCACAAGCCGTTCCAGTGGCGCGGCAAGGACTACGCCTCGTTTCCCTCCGACCATGGCTTCGTGCTGACCACCTTCGAACTCGATACGCCGCCGCCGGAGCAGTACGACAATCTGCCCCGGGGCCAGTGAACGCGCGCGTGCGCCGTTCCACCCTCCCGTGACCGCTCCCGCATACGCCTGGCTGCCCGACCTGCCGGTGCGCGCGGTGATCCCCGAGATCGCCGACGCGCTGGCGCGGAATTGTCCGGTTGTGCTGCAGGCGCCGCCCGGCTCGGGCAAGACAACCCTCGTCCCCCCGGCGCTGATGGACGCCCCCTGGCTCGGTGGCCGCCGCATCGTGCTGCTGGAGCCGCGCCGTCTGGCGGCGCGCGCCGCCGCCCGCCGCATGGCGCACCTGCTGGGCGAGGCCGTGGGCGACCGGATCGGCTATCACATCCGCCTCGAACGCCGCGTCTCCGAGGCGACCCGCGTCGAGATTCTCACCGAGGGGCTGCTGGTGCGGCGCCTGCTCAACGACCCCGGGCTCGATGATGCCGGCCTAATCATCTTCGACGAATTCCACGAGCGGGCGCTCGCCGCCGACCAGAGCCTCGCCATGGCGCTCGACGTCCGCCGCGCCCTCCGCCCCGACCTCCGCCTGCTGGTGATGTCGGCGACCCTCGACGCCGAGGCCGTTGCCGGCTGGCTCGCCGACCCCGGCGCGCCGCCCGCGCGCGCGCCGCGGGTCGTCGCCGCCGCCGCCCGGACCTGGCCGGTCGAGACCCGCCTTCTCTCCCGTCCCGCCGCCGGGCCGCTGCCGCGGCAGGCGGCCGACGCCGTGGCGCGCGCCCTCGCCGAAGAGGAGGGCTCGGTCCTCGTCTTCCTCCCCGGCGAGGGGGAAATCCGCCGCACTGCCGAGTTGCTGCGCGACGCGCGCCTCCCCCCCGGCGTCGAGGTCTGCCCCCTCTACGCCGCCCTGGCGCGCGAGGCGCAGGACCGCGCCATCGCGCCGCCGCCGCCCGGCGTGCGCAAGGTCGTCCTCGCCACCTCGATCGCCGAATCGAGCCTCACCATCGAGGGGATCCGCGTGGTGATCGACACCGGCTGGATGCGCCTGCCCCGCTTCTCGCCGCGCAACGGGATGTCGCGCCTCGAGACGGTGCGCGTGTCGCGCGACCGCGCCGACCAGCGCCGCGGCCGCGCCGGGCGCCTCGGACCGGGCGTCTGCCACCGCCTGTGGGACGAAGCCGCGGACCGCGCCCTCGCCGAGCGCGCGCTCCCCGAGATTCTCGACGCCGACCTCGCCCCGCTGGTTCTGCAGTGTGCCGACTGGGGCGCGGCGGGGCGCGAGGACCTCCCCTGGCCGACGACGCCGCCCGAGGCGGCGTGGCGTCAGGCGACCGCCCTGCTGCTCGACCTCGGCGCGCTGGAGCCGGCGCCGGCCGCCGGCGGCGCGCCGCGGATCACGACGCGCGGCCGGCGCCTGGCGGCGTTTCCCGTCCACCCCCGCCTCGCCGACATGATCCTCCGTGCCGAAGAGGCCGGCTGCGCTCGCCAGGCCTGTCTGCTCGCCGCCGCCGTCTCCGAAAGCGCCGCCGAGGCGGCGCTGCGGCGCGAGACCGACGCCCGGGTGCTGCTCGACCGTCTCGAGGCGGACGGCGCCCCCGCCGACGGCTTCGCCCACCGCGTCCGCACCCTCGCCCGCGCCTGGTCGCACCGCTTTCCCGCGGACCGCCGTCCGGCCGATACCGGGCGCCTCCTCTCCTGGGCCTTTCCGGACCGCATCGCCCGCCGCCGCTCGCCCGACGGCCGCTACCTGCTCGCCTCGGGGGGCGGCGCCACGCTCGACCCGGCCGACCCCCTGGCCCGCTGCGAGTGGCTGGTCGCCGCCGAGCTGACCGACGATGCCGCCGACGCCCGCATCCGCCTGGCCGCGCCCTACGACCGCGCCTGGCTGGAGAGCGATTTCGCCGGGCGCGTCACGGAGACTCCCGTGGTCGCCTGGGACCGGCAGGGCGAGGCGGTCGCCGCCGTCGGCCGCAGCCGCTTCGGCGCCATCGTGCTGCGCGACTCGGGACTGGCGGCGCCCGACCCCGGACTGGTCCGCGCCGCCCTGTTCGAGGGAGTCCGCCAGAAAGGGATCGATTCGCTCCCGTGGACGCCCGCGGCGCACGACCTGCGCGCCCGCGTCGCCTGCCTGCGGCGGGCCCTGCCCGAAGAGGGGTGGCCCGACTTCTCCGACGCCGCGCTGGCGGCGGAGCTGGAGGAGTGGCTCGGGCCGTGCGTCGGCGGCGTGACACGCTGGAGCCAGGTCGCGCGGCTCGACCTTCTCGCCGCGCTCGCGGCGCGCCTCGGCGCGTTGCGGCGGCGACTCGACACCCTGGCGCCAACCCATTTCACCGTCCCCAGCGGCTCGCGCATCCGCATCCGCTACGACCTCGGAGATGCGCCGGTGCTGGCGGTGCGCATCCAGGAGGTGTTCGGACTCGGCGCCACGCCGCGCGTCGCCGGCGGCCGCGTCGCGGTGCTGCTCCATCTCCTCTCGCCCTCGCAGCGTCCGGTGCAGGTCACCGCCGATCTCGAGAGTTTCTGGAACACCGGCTACGCCCTCGTGCGCAAGGATCTGCGCGGACGCTATCCCAGACACTACTGGCCCGAGGACCCGCGCGAGGCAGTGGCGACGCGGCGCATCCGGCCGCCGCGCGAATAGGCGAAGGAATGACCCGCGAAGCAAGCGAGGCCGCCCCTTGCGGAGCGGCCTCGCGGGAAACAGCAGAGCGCTAAACCTATTCGGTTTTCGCGGGCTCGGCCTTCTCGGTTTCGGCGTTGACAACCTTGTTGGTCGTCACCACGCCGGTCACCTTGTTGGTCGTCACCGTGCACGTAGCCGTGCAAACGGCAGGCTTCTCGCCGTCGGCCTTCGCGTCCGCCGACTTCTCAACAGCGGACACCGCGACCGCGAACCCGGCGATCGCGACGCAAAACGCGATCACAACTGATTGCTTCATGGACCTGTACTCCTACCGGGGTGATGTGACGCCCGCGATCACGGTCTGTGGGACCGTCCCGCTGGCGCCCCGTGAAGTTCAGGACCTCGGCACCCACTGTGGGCGCCCACTCCCTGAACCTTGCCCTGGCATCGTTTTTTCCCAGGCGATATACCCGGCTGAAAAACGTGGCAATAGTTTACCAGATGCGTTCCCGCCTGTCCAGCGCGCTGGTGGCATCGTGCAAGGGTGGAAAAGCGCTTGTCAAAGTTCCATGGGCTTGGTATCTTCTCCACATGGATACGTGTTATTTCTCTTGCTTCGTTTTCCTACGCATGAAGGATAGCCGGGCAAGCCTTTGCCCATCACCTTTCGTCCACAGATTCCCGTAAATGCCCAATGGTGTCCAGGGAGCGCGTCCCTCTAACCTCTTGGAGTCCTGTGATGCACTTTTTGAAGCGATGCCGAAGCCTCCCTTTGCCGGCGTGCCTGTTCTGCATGCTCCACGCCGCGGTGTCCGCCCAGGAAATGGCCCAGGCGATCCATCTCGTGCCCGGTTGGAACGCTGTGCATCTCACCGTCTGTCCGAACCAGGTGGCGGACGCGCTCTTCCGCGATTGGCCGGTGCAGAGCGTGGGCGTCTACGACGCCGCCGCGTTCACGCGCACCAGGCAGTTCGACACGACGAGCTCTTCCGAGGGCTTGCGCAGCCCGGCGGTCAGGATCTGGCACCGCCAACTCCCGGGCGACTCGGATGTGTTTGCCCTGCCCGCCAACGCGGTGCTGCTGTGCTTCGCCACCAACACCTTCTCCGCGACGCTCTATGGCGCGCCGGAAGCGCTGCGGTATTCCTGGCATCCGACCGGCCCCGCAGCCGTCTACAACTACATCGGCATCGCGATCGCGCCGGGTGCCATGCCGAGCCTGGCGGCCTATTGCTCGGGCCTGAAGCTGAACGCGCTGGAGGCCAATGTCATGTACGGCCAGAACCCGCAGGCCGCCGCGTTCGGCCCCGTCGGCCCGACAACACCCGTCGCGAATGGCCTGGTGCTGGCCATGTCGGCCGATCAGGTCGTCGACTGGAGCGGCGTCTTCCACGTGTCGCCCCAGTATGGCGTGGCGTTCGGGAGTGAAACGACGCTGCAGCCGCTGACCATCCGCAACGACGCCGCCACGGCGCGGCGCGCGCGCCTCGCCTATCTGTTCGGCGAAGCCGCCAACGCGCTTGACATCCCGCCCCGTTGCGCGGTGCTCTACCGAGACACCTCCGGCACCACGGCCGACACCGGCTGGCTGCCGCTACCGGCGCAACTGGAGAAGAGCCTGCAGCCGGGGGAGGTCTGGAAACTGACGCTGGCGCTGAACCGGGAACAATTCGCCGCCGTCGCGGCAGGGACACGCTATGGCGGGCTGCTGCGCGTGGAGGATGCGGACGGCGGATCGTGCTTCCGCACCACGATCCCGCTGAGCGCCGTCTCGGACGGGGGCGCCGCCGGCGCGCGCGCCTGGCCGGCCGGCCTCTGGGTGGCCGACGCACAGCTCGACAAGGTGACGCAGGTGGTGAATGACTCAAAGCTTGTCCAGGCGATCCCGGCCGGCGGCAACATGAAGCTACGCCTGCCGCTGCATGTGGACCGCGACGGACGCATGACGCTGCTTCAGCGCGTGGTGGCCGCCGGCGCCGCGGCGGAGGACGGCACGGTCGCGTTCGCGCTCTACGCCGGCAACGCGCCCATTCCCGCCGGCGCGGACCGGTCGATGCGCATCAGCGCCGTCTGCCTCCCCGTCGACCAGCCGGCGATCGCCGGCGAGGGAACATTCGGCGCGGACGCTCTCTTCGGCTTCGCCGTGGGCGCCGGCTCCGCCGCAAACCCGCTGCGCCATGCGCTCCACCCCAATCACGACGGGCTCAGGGCCGACTTCCAGACCCCGGCGCCCCCGGGCGATGACTTTGAGAACTACGTCTCCAAGGTCAAGCCGGAGCTCTTCTCCGTCTCCAACGCCGTCAGTTTCGTCTGGGACACCCTCCCCGCCGGCGCGGCGGCCTGGAACCCCGAGGAGACGCTGCACGGGACACTCACCTGGGACTTCGCCGGCCTGCGCCGCGAAGGCACACTGCGCGCCCAGGGCCGCTTCACCATGCGGCGCGTCGGCTCGAATCCAACCGTTGAGGGCCTATGACCCACTTAACCGACACCCTCAACCGCCTACTCTCACCCACCAAACCACAGGTCGCCACCATGAATAAAAGCCTCATCGCCATCCTCGCCGCTCTGGCCGTTTGCGCCACCGTTGTCCGGGCGCAGTCCGCCGCCTTCACCTATCAGGGCGTCCTGAAAGACCAGCTTGGACAGTCCTTGCCGGAACGCAACCAGACGGTGACCTTCAAACTCTACAAGACGCCCACCGGAGACAGTTTCCTGTGGGGCCGCGCCTATGCCGTGCTGCTCGACACCAACGGCCTTTTCAACGCCGAGCTCTCCGACGCGTCGGGCACCGAGGTGGATGGCGGCTCGCAATCGGTGCTGAAGGACGCCCTCGCCGACGCGGCGAACGGCACCCTCTACATCGGTCTCACGGTCAGCGGCATGGGCGGCGAGATCCAGCCCCGCCAGAAGATCCTCCCCGTTCCGTATGCGGTCATGGCCGCCGACGTGCGCAACGCCGCTGCGGACTTCGCCGTAGCCGGGCGCGTGACCGCCGCCAGCGCCACCGTCTCCGGCGGGCTGGGGGTCTCGGGAACGGCCACCCTGCAGACGCTCGCTGTGTCCGGCGCGTCGGATCTGACCGGCAAGCTTACGGCGCGCGGCGGTATCGACATGACAGGCGGCGAGGCCAAGATTGCCGGCAACCTCACCGTGAGCGGCCAGGTTCTCGGCAACCTGAACGTCGGCGGCA
>CAYVKQ010000135.1:0-7793 GCA_964451945.1 uncultured Lentisphaerales bacterium | reverse complement strand
ACGAAACCGTCCGCCGGGCCGGCGCGCATCCGGCTGGTGCAGTTGGAGGTGCAGCCGGGCCGCCCCGAGGCGAACACCCGGCGGATGCTCGACGCCGTGGCGCGGGCGCGCGCCGACGGTGTGGCGCTGGTGGCGTTCCCCGAACTGGCCGTCCCCGGCTACCTGCTGGGCGACATGTGGGACCGCCCCGCCTTTCTCAACGCCTGCGAGACGTGCGGCGAACGGCTGCGCGAAGCCTCGCAAGGAATCGTCATCGCCTTCGGCAACGTGGCGCTCGACCGCGAACGGCGCGGCGAGGACGGCCGGGTGCGGCGCTACAACGCCCTCTTCTTCGCCGAAAACGGCCGTTTCTGCACCTCCGCCGTGACGCGCCTCCCCTTCGTTCCCAAGACCCTCCTCCCCAATTACCGCTGCTTTGACGACGTGCGCCACTTCTTCGACACCCGCCGCCTGGCGCTCGAACAGGGGGTTGCGCCCGACCGGCTGGTCGAGCCGGTGCAGACGTCGCTCGGCCTGGTCGGCGGCCTGCTCTGCGAGGACGCCTGGGACGACGACTACGCCTTCTCGCCGGCGAAGCTGCTGGCCCGCAAGGGGGCGCGTCTGCTGCTCAACGCGAGTTGCTCGCCCTTCACCTTCGACAAGAACCACAAGCGCGTCCGCGTCTTCGACCGGCTGGCGCGCGAGACCGGCCTGCCATTGCTCTACGTCAACGCCGTCGGCGTGCAGGACATCGGCAAGACGGTCTACGTGTTCGACGGATCGAGCTGCGCCTACGACGGCTGCGGCCACGCGATCGCCGCCGGGGCGCCGTTCGCCGAGACGGAGCTGACGCTCGACCTGCCGCCGGCGGGCACCCCCTTCGGCGAGCCGGTCGCGCCGCGCCGCGACGGCGCGGCGGCGCTGGCGCAGGCGCTGACCTCCGGCGTGGGCGGCCTGATGCGGCGCCTGGGGATCCGGCGCGTGGTGGTCGGCGTCTCGGGCGGCATCGACTCGGCCCTGTCGGCGGTTCTCTACAGCCGCATCGTCGCGCCCGAGGACCTGCTGCTGCTGAACCTCCCCGGCCCCTACTCGTCGCAGACCACGCGCCGCCTGGCGCGCGAGCTGGCGACGGCCCTCGGCGCCCGCACCGCCGAGGTGCCGATCACCGCGGCCGTCGACCTGACGCGGACGCAGCTCGACGGCCTGACGCTGACCGGCCCCGACGGCAAACCCGCCGGCAAGCTGGCGCTCAGCCCCTTCGACCTCGAAAACGTCCAGGCGCGCGACCGCGGCGGCCGCGTGCTGGCGGCGGCCGCCGCCGCTTTCGACGGTGTATTCTCCTGCAACGCCAACAAGGCCGAGATCACTGTCGGCTACGGCACCCTCTACGGCGACATCTGCGGCTGGCTGGCCGCCCTGGGGGACCTGTGGAAGGAACAGGTCTACGCTGTGGCGCGCCACTTCAACACCGACGTCTGCGAACGACCGGTCATCCCCGAAGGGATTTTCACGGTCACCCCTTCGGCCGAGCTCAGCGCGGCGCAGGCGGTCGACGAGGGGAAGGGCGACCCGCTGGTCTATCCCTACCACGACAAGCTTTTCCGTGCCTGGGTCGAACGGTGGGAACGCGCCACACCCGAGGAGATACTGGAGTGGTACGCCGCCGGCGAACTGGAGAACCAGATCGGCTACGAGGGGTCGCTGGCGGCGCTCTTTCCCGATGCGCGGGCCTTCGTCGCCGATCTTGAACGGTGGTGGGGGCTCTACCAGGGGATGGGCATTGCCAAGCGGCTGCAGGCGCCGCCTGTGCTGGCCGTGAGCCGTCGCGCCTTCGGCTTCGACCAGCGCGAGGCCCAGCTCGGTCCCTGGTACTCCGAGCGCTACCAAACGCTGCGCGCGCGTTTGCTGGGCGGGACGCCCGGCTTGACGCCGTCTCCGAATAATGGCAAAATACCATCATGGTAAAAACACAGATACAGTTGCCCGACGGCTTGTATGCAGATGCGAAGCGAGTCGCTCGTGAGCGCGAGATCTCCTTTGCCGAGGTTGTCCGCCGCGGTGTGGAATATGTGGTGTGCATCTATCCGCCGCTTGTGGCGGACGCGCAAACCGCCTGGCGTCCACCGACACCCGTTCGTTTGGGAAAATTCCTTGCGCCGCCCGACGAATGGCGTCTCCTGGCGAACGAATAGAGCGGGGAGGGAGCGATGCTCTCGATCGACACGAATCTTTTGCTCTACGCCGCAAACGCCGACTGCGCGGAATGTGAAACGGCCGCGCGGTTCCTCTTGTCATGTTCTGATCGCTCGGATGTCGTGCTGTGTGAATTGGTCTTGGTGGAACTGTACATCCTGCTCAGAAACCCGTCCGTCGTAACCCGTCCGTTGGACGCCCGTGCGGCGGCGGCAACCTGTCAAGCCTACCGCCGTCATCCCCGCTGGCGGCTCGTCGAAAACGCTCCCGTCATGGAACGGGTTTGGAGAATGGCGACCGGGGAACACTTCGCTCGTCGCCGCATCATCGACGCCCGCTTGGCCCGCACGCTTCTGCATCATGGTGTCACAGAGCTTGCGACCGTCAACACGCGTGATTTCGCCGGCTTTGGCTTCACCCGCGTCTGGAATCCCTTGGTCCGACAGAGCGCTTAGAACAGGGACACCATGGTGATAGAGAAACAACCTCACGTTCAGGGCGTGGCACGGATCAACGGGTTTGAGGACTACGGCTGGCTGCGCGGGTTTACGGTGGTTCCGTCGTGGGGGGCGCGCATCGAAGAGGCGTGGTGGAACTATCACCCCGACCGGATGCGCGAAGAGGTCGCGCTGGCGCGGCGCGTGCACGCGAACTGCATCCGCCTCTGGATCGAGTTCTCCGCCTGGATGGCCGATCCCGAGCGTGTCACGGCCCGTTTCCTTGATGCCGTGGACGCGATCGCGGAGGCGGGGATGCGGACGATGCCGTGCCTGTTCAACCGGTGGCATGACCGCGCATGGGACTACGGCGGCACCTACACCGAGCACCTCTATCGCGACTGGGAGCCGATGCTGCGGTACGTCCGGTCCCTTGTCGAACCGCTCGCCGCGGACGAGCGGGTGCTGGCCTGGGATCTGTGCAACGAACCCCAGGCGCAGGACGCGGTGGCCGACGCCAGCCGCCGCGAAATCGACTGGATGCGGGCGGTCGCCGACACCGTGCGCGGCTGCGGGGCGCGTCAGCCGATCACCATCGGTACCATGAACGGCGCCAATATCGACCTCTTCGCGCCGCTCGCCGACGTGTTGTGCGGGCATCCGTATGTGCACGAAGCGGGTCCGCTGGCCGCGGTCATCGCCGGCTACCGCGAGCAGGCGCGCCGGCATGCGAAACCGTTCCTCGTCAACGAGTGCATTCCCGGCGCGCTCGACGACCGCGACCGGGCGGCCGTGGCGCGGTTCTACACCGAACAGCTTGCCGCCGCCGGCTTCGGCTGGATGGGGTGGGCGCTGCGCGAGGGCAAGGCGGTCTCCACGCGGCGCGACCGCTTTGACGACAACGGCATCAAGGGACAGGGCTACCATCCCTTTTTCACAGCGGAGGGGCGCTTGCGCGACGGGCTGGAATTCCTGACCGCGCCGCCGCCCGCTGCTCCCTGGGAAGCCGCTTGCTTGACGCCCGCGTGATGTGGGAGGCTCCTGCAAAACCTCCGGTTTGTGCAAGCGCAGGGTTTGCCCGTCCGCGGAGGCGCAGGGTCGGCGGCCCCCGCTACAGCAGCAGCCGCGCGCAGGCGAGGGCGGTGAGGAGCGTCACCGCGAGGTCGAAGACCTTCTGGTTCACGCGGCGGGCGATGAACACGCCGACGACCACTCCCATGACGAGGGCGGGAGCCATCAGTAGGTTCACCTTGAGACTGGGCAGGGTGATCATATCGAGCCGCACCATGAACGGCACCTTGACCCAGTTGACGATGAAGAAATACCAGGCGCTGGTGCCGAGGAAGGTCGCCTTGGAGAGGCGCAGCGCCAGAAAATACATCCCCATTACCGGGCCGGCGGCGTTGGCGACCATGGTGGTGAACCCGCCCATCGACCCCATGAAGGCGGCGAAGAGATGGCGCCGCGCGGGGTGGTCCGCGACGGACGCCCCCTCGGCGGCGCGGGGCGCCAGGTAGCGCCGCCAGACATGGACCGCGAGGATGGCGAGGATGATCCAGCCGATGACCGGGCGCATGAAACGGTCGTCGAGCCGGTCGAGAAACACCGCCCCGGCGACGACGCCCGCCAATGCCCACGGCAGGGCGCGCAGCAAGTCGCGCCAGCTCGCCGAACGGTGCCAGTAGGCGAGCGCGAAGAGATCGCCGAGGATCAGCATCGGCAGGATCAGCCCCGTCGCCGCCTTGCCCGGGATCACCTGCGCCACCAGCGGAATGGCGAGGATCGACACGCCGGGGACGCCCCCCTTCGAGACCCCCTGAAGAAAGGCCGAAACCAGCAGCATCGCCCAGACGACGGGCGTGAACGTGGAGGCATCCATGGGTTACGCTCCGCAGGCGGCCAGGATCGCCGCCGTTCGCGAACAGCCGATGCGCGAACAGCCGAGATCACGGAAACGGCACACCGCTTCCAAGTCGCGGATGCCGCCCGAGGCCTTGATCTGGACCGACGGCGCGCTGTGGCGGCGCATCAGGCGCACGTCGGATTCGGTCGCCCCGGCCGGTCCGAAACCGGTCGAGGTCTTCACCCAGTCGACGCCAAGTTCCGAGCACATCTCGCAGAGACGGATCTTCTGCGCCTCGCCGAGATAGCAGGTTTCAAAGATCACCTTGAGTTTGGCCCCCTGCTCGCGGACCTCCGCCAGGACGGAGCGGATGTCGTCGTGGACCTCGCGCCACGCCCCCGAAACCGCCTTGGAGATGTTGATCACCATGTCGAGTTCCTGCGCGCCGTCATCGAGGGCGCGACGGGCCTCGGCCGCCTTGACCACCGTCAGATGGGCGCCGTGAGGGAAGCCGATGACGGTGCCGGTGGCGACGCCGCTGCCGTGGAGAATTTCGGCGCAGCGGACGACGGCGTGGGGCAGGATGCAGACGCTCGCGACTTTCCAGCCGGCCGCCTGGCGGCATCCCTCTTCGAGCGCGGCGGCGTCCAGGTTCGGCTGCAGCAGCGCGTGGTCGATCAGGCGGGCGATGTCTTGACGGTTTTCCATGCCAGATCCTTCCAATCACCGATTACCGATCACTGATCACCGCCCCCCGCCCCTCCCGCGCGCAGCTCGCCCAGGCGCTCCCACTCTTCGAGATAGCGTTCCAGGAACTCGGTTCCGGGTTGCGCGGCCAGTTCGAAGATCAGGTCGCGCACCGCCTGCTGCTCCGCCTCGTACTGCGCGGCGCTGAAGAGGCCGGCGCAATGGGCGAGGCGGAGCCAGACGAGGTAGGTGGTGAGGGCGTCGAAGCAGTTGTACTGCACGATCTCGCGCGACTTGCCCTCCAGCCAGAGGCCGGCGACATCGTCGCCCGTGGTGCCGAACTTGCCGGGGATGCCGCAAAGGCGGGCGATCTCGTTGAGCGCGACCGATCCCTTGCCGCTCCAGCTGCTGAGGATCTCCATCATGTCGACATGCCAGTCGTTGTCGCGGGCGAAATAGTCGCATCCCTCCCACGGCTTGTCGGGGCGGTGGCAGAAGTCGGGCAGCGAGAGGCCGTTGACCACGGCCCGCTGCACCAGGATCTTGAGATCGGCGGCGCGCGAGTTGAAGCCCACGAGCTGCGGCTTCCCCTTGCCGACGGCGCCGAGAAACTTGACGAGAATCGACGCCTCGTCGCGGTCCTCGGCCGCCTCGGGTTTGCGCGGCAGCCACAGGAGGTCGAGCTTTGTCTCGCCGTTGACTGTCCGGCGGCGGACGGCGGCGATCGAGACGATGCGGCAGAGGACCGTCTTGAGGAAGGGCGTGGGATCCTCCGCGGTGGCGCCGCCGTGCGTCCACATCGCCTCCATCACCCGCCGCGGCGGCGTGGCGGGCGGCAGGTCGAGCAGCAGGATCCCCGAACGGGTGTCGGGCACCCACTCGCAATCGAAGGCCCACACCTCTTTCTGGATGGTCTTGATCATCATTCTCCCCTGCAGGCGTTCAGTGAGTTTCTATTCAAGCAGAGAACGGGGGAAATGCACAGCAAAAACGGGCGAAAAAACGGGCGCGGCAATCCCGACATCTTGCCGACGGCCGCGCGGACGGTGGCGCTGCAGGGCAGCGCCGACACGAGTATCGCACACCACCGGCTTGAGCGAACCCGCCGGGAGGGACGCCGGCCCCGGCGTCCGCCAGCGCGGGAAACCGCGCATGTGTGCGGCGGGGTGGCACCAATTCACGGGCAAGGCGTATTCAAACGGAGCAGAGCGAAGCGACGCCCGGTGACCTTGTCCCCGGATTTGGCGGGGAAGCATCAGCCGGCCGGCCGCTGACCCGCGGCGGCCGGCGGGTGCAGGCGGGCCGCGTCCACAAAGGCGGCGAAGAGGGGGTGCGGCCGCAGCGGGGTCGACTGGAACTCGGGATGGAACTGGCAGGCGACGAACCAGGGGTGCGCCGGCAGTTCGACCATCTCGACCAGACTGCCGTCGGGCGAGAGCCCGCAGAGGGCCATTCCCGCTTTCTGGAAGGCCTCGCGGTAGGCGTTGTTGAATTCGTAGCGGTGGCGGTGGCGCTCGACGATCTCCCGCGCGCCGTAGACCCGCGCCGCCAGCGACCCCTCCAGCAGCAGGCAGGGCTTGCCTCCGAGGCGCATCGTCCCCCCCTTGTCGGCGGTCTTCTTCTGTTCCGCCATCAGATCGATCACCGGGTGTGGCGTCCGCTCGTCGAACTCGGTGCTGTCGGCCCCCTCCAGGCCGCAGACATGGCGCGCGAACTCCATCACGGCGCACTGCATACCCAGGCAGATGCCGAAGAAGGGGATGCCGTGTTCGCGCGCGTGGCGGACCGCCTCAATCTTGCCCGCGACGCCGCGCGCGCCGAAGCCGCCCGGGACCAGCACCCCCTGCACGCCGTCGAGCAGCGCCGCGGCCCGGCCACCCTCGAGCGCCTCTGACTCGATCCGGCGGACGGCGACGCGGACGCTGTGGGCGATGCCGCCATGGGTCAGCGCCTCGTAGATGCTCTTGTAGGCGTCGCGCATCTCGATGTATTTACCCACGACCGCGACTGTCACTTCGCCGTTGGCCGGGTGGATCAGGTCGCCGAGCATCGCGTCCCAGTCGGCCATGTCGAGGTTGTTGACGTGCAGCCGCAGTCTCTCCAGCACGTAGACGTCCATTCCCTGGCGTGCCAGGTCGCGCGGCACCTCGTAGATCGAGTGCTTCACGTCCTGCTCCTCGATCACCAGCTCCGGCTCGACGTTGCAGAACATCGCCAGCTTGCGGCGGTGCTCCCCGCCCATCGGCTGTTCGCAGCGGCAGACCAGCAGGTCGGGAATGATGCCGATGGCGCGCAACAGCCCGACCGACTGCTGCGACGGCTTGGTCTTGAGCTCGTCGGCCGCCTTAATGAAGGGGACGAGCGTGACGTGCACGAAAAGGCCGTTGTCGCGGCCGATCTCCTGGCGCAGCTGGCGGATCGCCTCGAGGAACGGCTGGCTCTCGATGTCGCCGACGGTGCCGCCGATTTCGGTGAGGACGATGTCGACGCCGGGGGCGTCGAGCGAGCGGATCGCCGCCTTGATCTCGTCGGTGATGTGCGGAATCACCTGCACCGTCTTGCCGAGGTACGCCCCCTGACGCTCGCGCTGGATGACCGCGCTGTAGATGCTGCCGGTCGTGTAGTTGCTGGCGCGGGTGCAGGGCTGGCCGGTG